>JBEEMZ010000273.1:0-9323 GCA_041192405.1 Bacteroidota bacterium
ATATTATAAGTAGAACGGTGTATTTGCATTAAGTAATTAGAAATTTCAGCACGCTCCGGCGTTTTTAATTGATTGATCCAATCTCTTGAGAAATATAACACTTCACTCTTCCATTCAGGTGCTAATGTTCTGGATAATTCTACAAAAATTGGCCATTGCTCAAAAAAAGACCAGCTTCCAGAAAATATATAAGCCACCACAACAGTATTGTCTTTGGCTAAAAACAATTCATTTTTTGAAATGAAAACGGTTCAAATCGGTTATACCAAAAAGCCGCACGCCTTAAAAGGCGAGATTAAATTGCAAGTCAAGGAACGGTATTTAGAGGATTTGTTGGAAACAGATGTTGTTTTAATTGAGGTGAAGGGCAGACAAACCCCTTTTTTTATTGAAGACATCCGTGTTGGCAACACGATTATCGGCAAATTTGAAGGCGTGGATACGCCTGAAGCCGCGAGTGGTATCGCTTCAAAAGCCTTATTCATGCGCGAAGAGGACATTTCCGAGTCGGACGACGACGACGATGATGGAAGTGGACTGCAATATAGTAAATATGTCGGTTATACGATTGTGGATGGCACTGCGCTTGTGGGCGCAATTGAATCCGTCGAGGAGTATCCGCAACAAGAAATGGCAATCGTTGCCTACAAGAAAAAATCAGTCATGATTCCATTAAATGCGCAATTTATTCGCAAAATTGATGATGCGAAACGTCAAATTGTAATGGAATTACCAGACGGTTTGTTAGATTTGTAATCAACCCAAGCAGTGTGGCTGGGTCTGAATTAGGATTTATAGGGTTTTTAGGATTGAAAAGGATTGATTTTTAAGGATTATGCTAAAAAGATTTTAGTTGTTTAGTTTTATAATTAATTGGTTATCAACGGTTGTTTATCAACACCGTTTGGAAGGTTTTAAACCTTCCAAACGGTTGATTATCAACGATTTATAATATTTGCTCTTTTATTTTGCGCTAAAAATGCGGAAGAACCCCAATTAATTTTTAGCACAATCCGTAAAAATCAATCCTTTATTAATCTTAAAAATCTTAAAAATCCTAATGCAGAAATGCCACACTATAATCAGTTTATAAAAAAAAATGTTTCAATCGGGTTTTGTCAATATCATCGGTCGCCCCAATGTCGGCAAGTCAACGCTGATGAACGCCTTACTGGGCGAGCGCATGTCTATCATCACCAATAAACCGCAGACGACGCGGCATCGGATTATTGGGATTTTGAGCGATGAAAAGTATCAAATGGTGTTTTCAGATACGCCTGGAATCATCCGAAAACCAGCGTATAAGATGCACGCGGCGATGAATGCGTCTGCCAAAAGCACTTTTGAAGATGCGGATGTCATGTTGTTCATTACGGAACCGACCGAAATTTACGAAGCCGATGACCCGATTATTCGGGATATGAAAGCTTTGACCGCGCCTGTTTTTTTGTTAATCAACAAGACGGACACGGCTACGCCCGAAGCAATCGCAACATTGACGGCACACTGGATGGAACGCGTTCCGTTCAAGGAGGCAATGGGTATTTCCGCGCTCAACAAGACGGGTATGGATATTTTATTGCAAAATATCTTAAAATATCTGCCCGAAGGACCCGAATATTATCCAAAAGACCAGTTGACAGACCGTCCTGAACGTTTTTTTGTATCCGAAATCATCCGCGAGAAGATTTTATTGAATTATCGGGAAGAGATTCCGTATGCGTGTGAAGTGATGATTGAATCGTATCAAGAGACCAAAACCAATGATGGAACGCCGATTGCCCGTATTTTTGCAACTATTTATGTCGCAAGAGACACGCAAAAGTCTATTGTGGTTGGCAAAAATGGGGCGGCGATTAAAAAAGTCGGCATGGAGGCGCGAAAAGATATTGAAATTTTCATTGAAAGTAAAGCGCATTTGGAATTGACGGTGAAAGTCCGCGATAATTGGCGCGACGATGAGCGTTTATTGAAAAATTTTGGATATACATCGTAGTAATCGCATTAACGTCGTCGAGGTTGAAACCTCGACGACGTTGATATTAAAATTTAAAACTATGAATATTAAATATTACGGTCATTCTTGCTTCGGCGTTGAGATTGGCGATAAGCATTTATTGTTTGACCCGTTCATTTCGGGCAATGAAATGGCAAATAAAATAGATGTGGACGCGATTCCATGCGATTTTATGTTAATTTCTCATGGTCATGCGGATCACATTGCAGATGCAGAACGCATCGCTAAACGCACAAATTGCACCATTATTACGAATTATGAAATTCATACTTGGTTGAAAAACAAAGGTTTATCCAATGTTCATCCCATGAATACGGGCGGTGCAAGAGAATTTGATTTTGGAGTGGTTAAATGTGTGGTGGCACACCATTCGTCAAGTTTGCCCGATGGCACGTATGGCGGTAATCCGATGGGATTTGTGATTTCGTCGGCGGAAGGCTGCTTTTATTTCGCGGGCGATACGGCATTGACATTGGATATGCAATTGATTCCGATGATTTGCCCGCCGTTGAGTTTTGCGATTTTGCCGATTGGTAGTAATTTCACGATGGATTATGCGGATGCAGTCGTTGCAGCGGATTTCATTCAATGCAATACGATTATTGGTTGTCATTATGATACGTTTGGTTATATCAAAATTGACCATGAAGATGCTAAAAAATGTTTTGAAACCGAAAATAAAGTGTTGATTTTACCCACAATTGGGCACACCATGAAATGGGATCCAGCATAAAAAATTACTTAAAATGCTCCAAAATCAATTAGTCGAACAAGAATTATTAAAATTATCGATACCCTTTTACGCCATCGTGATTTTGGCGGAAATACTTATCAGCAACGCGCAAGGCAAACAATGGTACAGCGTCAAAGACACCTTATATAATGTGTATCTGACGCTGCTGAACGCAGGATTAGATTTTTTAATGCGTATTGTGTTTGTTGGCTCGTTCATGACATGGGTGTATCAATATCGGCTGCTTGAAATTCAAAATCCAATTTATTATTGGTTGACGTTATTGATATTAGAAGATTTTTTATTTTATTGGCTGCACCGCATGGAACATTATAGTCGCTTCTTTTGGGCGGTACATGTGACGCATCATTCATCGGATTATTTTAATTTGACCACAGGATTTCGTTCCTCTGTGTTGCAACCTTTATATCGTTTTTTATTCTTCATACCCCTTTGTTTATTGGGATTCAAGATGTTAGATATAGCATTAATGTTTGCTATGACGCAAACGTATGGCATTATCGTTCATACGAAATACATCAATCGAATTCCGATTTGGGAATGGATTTTTGTCACGCCGTCGCATCATCGCGTACATCACGCGAGCAATGTGCGCTATTTGGACAAAAATATGGGTATGATGTTCATTATTTGGGACCGAATGTTTGGCACTTTTGCGGAAGAATTGGAAACCGAACCTGTCAAATATGGTTTGCATGGCAAAAAAGGGAATAAAAGTTTAATACAAGTCATTTTCGACGAATGGAAAAGTCTCTGGAAAGTTTTTTTTGTAACGAGAAAAAATTTGCCTTTATCCATCCGATTGAAATATTTGTTTAAAGCACCAGGTTGGAGTCACGACCGCAGCACCAAAACGGCTGCTCAATTTAGAAAAGAAATTGGTTTAAAATAGCGAACACACAGAGACATAGGAAACATAGTCAATTATAAATTATTGATTATCAATAAAATATACAATATAAATTTCTATGTTTTCTATGAACCTATGTGTTTCAACAAACAAGGTGTTCAATAAAAACGTTCATTATGGGAAAAATTATAGCGATAGCGAATCAAAAAGGTGGTGTTGGCAAAACGACAACCGCTATTAATCTTGCCGCTTGTCTGGGCGTATTAGAAAAAAAAATATTATTAATTGACGCGGATCCGCAAGCAAATAGTTCATCAGGCGTAGGCGACTTCCCACAACCTGGTGCAAAAAGCCTGTACGAGTGCATGATTGACGAGATTGACCCGAAAACCGCGATTTACAAAACCGAATCGCCGAATCTTTGGTTAATGCCGTCGAGTATAGATTTGGTGGGTGCGGAATTGGAATTGGTGACTCGGTTTCGGCGCGAGTACGTGATGGACGAGTTTTTGAGTCAAATCCGCGATGATTACGACTATATTATCATTGATTGCCTGCCTTCGTTGGGTTTGGTGACGATAAACGCATTGACGGCGGCTGATTCGGTGCTGATTCCTGTGCAATGTGAAGTTTTTTCATTGGAAGGACTCGGAAAATTGAAAGATACCATTAAATTAGTCAAAAAAGCGTTAAACAAAAAGTTGGAAGTGGAAGGCATTTTGTTAACTATGTTTGATACGCGGTTGCGTTTGGGGCATTTGGTGATGAACGAAGTACGCACAACCGCCGTAGATTATGTGTTTGAAACGGTGATTCATCGAAATGCGCGGTTGGCGGAAGCACCGAGTTTGCATAAGCCAATTATTTTATATGACGCAACTTGCAAAGGTTCTATCAACTTTTTGAACCTTGCAAAAGAGTTTTTGACCAAAAATAAAGATGGGGTTACAAAAAAAAATGGATAAATCATGTTCAAAAAAAGCGAATATTCAAACAATATTAGAAATGCTTGAAGCTCATTTTAGTTTCAAAATGAGTTCAAACTTACCTGTTATAGCGATTTATTCTATTTATGAATTGTTAATGAATCGTTCTGAACGCTATAAAAATAAGAATTTGCTGCCTTTACAGGTGCATACATCTTCTGATAAGCATGATTTTGGAGATATAGAAATTTATAATTTGGATGGTCAACCCTTTGAAATTATTGAAATAAAACATAATAAACCGATTGACAGATTCATGATTTTCGATATTTTGAAGAAAACGGAACTCGTAAATGTAAAACGTTATTACGTTTTAACGACCTATAAAAACAGTTTTGAGACGCAGGCAGAGGAAATATTTGTTGGAAATTTGATAAATCGGATGCAGAAAGATACCAATATGGATATTATTACGAATGGAATTATTACAACATTGAAATATTACCTTCGTTCTTTGGATGATTATGATACTTTTATTAAAAATTATACTAAAAATTTAATAGTTGATTCCAATAATTCAACCGAAATTAAAAGTTTTCATATTGAAAAATGGATGGATATTTTGAAAAAAAACGAAATTATATAGCTTTAATATACGTTTGAACAAATTAAAAGTATTAAAATGCAAAAAATCATCATAAAAAATTTTGGCGCGATTCAAAACGCTGAAATTGAGATAAAAAAATGGTTAATCCTTATTGGAGAGCAAGCAAGTGGCAAAAGCACCGTTGCGAAACTTATCTATTTTTTTAAATCGTTGAAGGATGATTTGTTTCAAGATTTGTACAAAAATACGCAAAAAAGTGTTACAAACTTCAATAATGATTGGAGTATGGTGATTCGGGCAATATTTTATAATTATTTTGGTTACACCGTTCATTTATCCAATTTTGCGATTCGGTTTTATTACAATTTTGAAAAAGACAAATATCTTGAATTGACGGTTGATAAAAATAAAAAATTATTAGTTGGATTTAGCCCATCTTTTTTCAATGAATCTTTTAAATTGGCTTATGAACAAAATAAAAAATGGTTAAATAATGGTTTTGAAATAAAAGATACTGCGACGCAATTGGCTTATGAGCAAAATAAAATTCAATATGCTCAAAATTTGGCATTTTTAATCAATGAATTGTTTGAAATACATCAAACAAATGCATTATTTGTGATTGCGGGGCGGAATGCGACAGTGAGTTATTCAGAATTGTTTGAAAAATATCTTTTTGCGGATGTTCAACGGCGTTTGGAGGAGAATCGAAAAAAAACATTGGCGCGAAAAGAACAAACGATTGATGAATTACTCATGTTGAAATTCATCGAACACGTCGTGAAAATGAAAGATATTTTCAAAAAATTCGGCGATTTTGATACTTTAATTGCTCAGGAATCTGAAAATCAGGCTGAAACTACGTTTTTACAAATCGTTAAAAATCGAATACAAGTTATTTTAAAAGGGCAATATTCCATTGACAACGGAGATGAAAAAATTATATTGAAAAATGATGCTAATGATAAAATTCGCCTTTCTAATGCGTCGTCGGGTCAACAAGAAGTGATTCGGATTTTGCAAGATATTTTTATAACGATTTTAGACCAAGAAAAAGTATTGCGCATTTTAGAAGAACCCGAAGCCCATTTATTTCCTATTGCACAAAAGCAATTGATAGAATTATTGGCGTTGATGATGAATCAAAGCGTTGATAATCAATTGATTATCACAACACATAGTCCTTATATTTTGACGGTTTTTAATAATTTGCTTTTTGCAAAAAGAGTTGTTGATAAAAATACTTCGGTTTCCAAAGAAGTTGAGCGTGTGATTGCAAAAGATTTTTGGTTAAATTCAGTTGATTTTTCGGCTTATACATTAGGCAGTTATTCAGATGATGAAAATTGGAAATATTGTGAATCTATTATAGATGATGAAACAAAATTGATTGAACAAAATTACTTAGATGAAGTTTCTGATATGTTAGGTAGTGATTTTCAGACACTTTATGCGATTCATTCAAAAACATTTAAGAGAAAATGAGTGCATTTGAGGCAATAAAAAAACGTTAGAAAAGTATGGAATCCCTCTTTTTGAGAAACGAGATAAAATTTGTAAATAATTTAAAAAATATTATAATACTTAAAACGGTATATTTCAATTATATAGATGGCAAAGATTAGTTTAGACGACATGAAAAAAGGTTTAGCGGGCAAAGGCATGGGCAGAAATGCTTTGTTTGGTAACTCCGTTAAAGAAGCGTTGGATAAGAAAAGCGAAGATGCGGCTGAACAACCTGTTGCGCCCGCCGTCGTCGTGCCTGCGTTGGCGGAAATGATTGAGACAGCGAAAATCATTGCTAATCCGTTTCAACCTCGTAAAACTTTTGAAAATGAAGCGTTAACGGCATTAAGCGAATCGTTAAAATTGCATGGTTTGATTCAACCGATTACGGTTCGGCGTTTGAATCAAGACGCTTATCAATTGATTTCGGGTGAAAGGCGTTGGCGTGCGGCACAAATGGCGGGTTTGACGGTGATTCCCGCGTATATTCGCACGGCGAATGATGTGCAAATGTTGGAATTGGCTATCATTGAGAACATTCAACGCGAGGATTTGAACCCGATTGAGGAAGCATTGAGTTACAAGGCGTTGATGGAGCAATGCGGTCTGACTCAGGAAGATGCTGCCGAACGCGTTCATAAAGGGCGTTCAACGGTGACGAATTTATTAGGACTTTTGACGCTGCCGCCGACGACGCAAGAGGCTTTGAAATTGAAAACAATTAGCATTGGGCATGGCAAATTATTGACAAGTATTAAAGATTTAGCCATTCAAATCATTGTCTTTCAACAAATTACAAATAATGGTCTTTCGGTACGCGATACCGAAAAATTGATTGCTCAATACGTTGAAAAAAAGAAAGCAACTACGCCGCCCGTTGCCGTCAAATCATCGGGGCATCAAACGGTGCAAGATACATTAAGTTCTTTTTTTGGTTCAAAGGTGGATGTGAAGCGCGATGCGGCGGGCAAAGGTCATATTACGATTAAATTCAATTCAAATGATGATTTAAATCGCATTTTAGATGCCGTCGAGGAGCGTAAGTGATAAATATTAAATGTCTTATGAATGATGAAAAATAAAATATTGAAAATTGTTTTGCTATTTGCTGGGTCTTGTTTGTCGCTATCGCTGACGGCGCAGCAACCCGTTGTACAAGGTGCGCAATTGGCAAAACAGGTGAAAGCGGATACTTCCAATAAAACCATTCTGAAAAAATCGGACTTCCCGAAACCGAAAACGGCTTTATTATGGTCTATTATTCCGACGGGTGGACAGATTTATAATCAAAAATATTGGTATATTAAAGTGCCCATTGCTTTAGGTGGGTATGGTTTTGGGGTGAATCGGGTCATTGTGAATGGGAATTATTACCGCCGCTATCAGCGTGAGTATTTTGATTTGGTCAATTCGCCCGAAGGTCCGAATGCGTATGGGGCGACTTTTAAAAAGGAACAGCGCGATGCTGCCTTCAAAGCGTATCAACAATCATGGGTTTTTATTTCGATTTGGCATCTTTTCTGTGCGGCGGAGGCGTTTACGGCGGCACATTTGGCGCATTTTGATGTGAGTGAGGATTTGAGTTGGCAGATTCGGCGCGGATTGGAGTTGAGTCCTGCTTGCACGGCGAATGGTTTTGGTATTCAATTAAAATTTTAAATTGGCAAATGTTTCGGAAACTTTTTAAGTTTCCGAAACATAATTATTTGATTATCAGTAAATTCCGTTTCGGAAACTTAAAAAGTTTCCGAAACGTATTAAAAAATATTTATGACGCGTAACCAATTAGTTGAACAAATATTTCTAAAAAAATCGTATCTCTGCATCGGTCTCGACACCGATTTGCAGAAAATTCCTAAACATTTGCTCCAAGCAGATGACCCGATTTTTGAATTCAATCGCCAAATCATTGACGCAACATACGATTTATGCGTTTCCTACAAACCCAATTTAGCCTTTTATGAATCTTTGGGTATAAAAGGTTGGCGTTCGTTGGAGAAAACGATGGATTATATTTCAAAAAATCATTTTACGATTGCCGACGCAAAACGCGGTGATATTGGTAATACTTCTAAGATGTATGCCAAAGCTTTTTTTGAAACCTTTGATTTTGATGCTGTTACGGTTGCGCCGTATATGGGTGCGGATTCGGTTACGCCTTTTTTGGAATTTAAAAACAAATGGGTGATTTTGTTGGCGTTGACTTCCAATCAAGGCTCGAAAGACTTTCAATTGCACCACAATTTGTATCAAGAAGTGTTGAAAAAAGCCCAAAATTGGGGAACGGTGGATAATTTAATGTTCGTCGTCGGCGCGACACATCCACATCAATTTGAAACAATTCGTAAAATTGTGCCGAATCATTTTTTATTGGTGCCAGGCGTTGGCGCACAAGGTGGTGATTTAGAACAACTTACACATTTTGGAAAAAATAAAGACGTTGGATTGTTGGTGAATTCATCTCGGGCGATTTTGTATGCGAGTCAAGGTTTGGATTTTGCGGAAAAGGCAAGGGCAGAAGCGTTGAAAGTGCAGCAGGCAATGGAGAAATTATTATTGAATTTTGCAAACTTATAGGGATATAGGAGACATCGTTTTGCAAATACAGATGGCGATAGGAAACATAAATTTATGTAAATAATTGGATATAGCTATTTTTCAAA
>JBEEMZ010000274.1:0-6613 GCA_041192405.1 Bacteroidota bacterium
AACGAGTTTCAATCCTTGTGATAATGGAATTTACTCTAAAAGAGGATTTTGGAGAATCGAATCATATAATCTTTTATCGTTTCAATCCTTGTGATAATGGAATTTACTCTAAAAGGGCGGATTTTGTGCCAATCATCGAAGGATTCTTCCAGTTTCAATCCTTGTGATAATGGAATTTACTCTAAAAGGAAATTCTCCGATTTATGAAAGAAATGGGAGAGCCGCGTTTCAATCCTTGTGATAATGGAATTTACTCTAAAAGAGTTTGTGCAAGGGATATTTCTAAGGAGTCTAATTTGTCGTTTCAATCCTTGTGATAATGGAATTTACTCTAAAAGAGCCAACTGTACATAAATCATTGATTTCAAAGAACTTACGCTCGTTTTTAAAATCTCCAAAATAGCCATATTATACAAATTTGCATACATAAACCATTGATTTTTTTGAGCCGTGCGGAAACAGACCATTAATATATAATTCCTTGATTTCCAACACTTTAAAATAGATTTTTGCCTCTTTTTAAGGAGATAATTCCTCCAACTTGAATAAATTTGCCTCCGGGCGAACTTTTTCCCGTCTGCGATGCAAAGATATGAAATGTATTTCAAACCACCAAATTTATTATTAAATTTAAATTATTTCCAAAAGAAACCCAAAAGTACTTAATTAGTTAGTCTGTGAAATAGTTTGTTAGTTTGTTAGTTAAACCATTGATAATCAATCATTTAATTGACCAACTATTTCACGAACCAACTCCTTAGACCTAAATAAACACTGTTAAAAATCAGCGGATTTTCGCGCCACGAGAGGGCGCGGCGGAGAGCGATGTGTTTTGCAACGTTTTTTAAAGCGTTCCAATCTTGGAAATGTCATCCGATTTTTAGAAACAAGGCACAAAGTGAACTCCTTTTTGTCCACTTTGTGCTTTATCGTCATTTATGTATGTTTTAAATTTTAACGCTTGCGCCCAAAATTCAACCCAATGCTCAATCCTAATCGCGCCGTGACACTCAATGAATTCCCTTTTTTAGCATTCAAATAATCATTTTGAAGCTCTATATTGGATTGCTTATACTCGGATTCAACGGTTTTAAAATCGCTGTACGTGCCCCCAATGCCCATAAACAAATCCGCCCCAATCACATGCCACAACCATTGCGCACCCCAATTCAACCATAACGAATATTCTTTTTCGGTCGCGTGAAATACATGCGGCTTAAACGAACCTTGATTTTCAACCAATCGAATCCCCGCTTGGATTGGCTCAAACTTTTTGTCCGCATAACCCAACAAGATACCTGCATACGTCATCGCTCGCCGCCCTGTGAAGCGTTTCAACGCATAATGCGTCGAAAAACCATCCCAAGTCGGGCAAGTACCTGGCATAAACAAATCTTTATTTTGTTTAATCATCGTAAAACCAAATTCATGACTGCTTAATTGAGAACGAAAATCAATATGCCCGCCAATATCTCGCTTGGCTTCGCTGTACAACAACGGAATTGTATAAATACCAACATATACGTTAAATGGGTTATTCAATTCATTTTGCGTTTTTTTCAATTTGATTTCCTCAGTTTGGCGATTATCGCGGCAACGCGCCGTGCGTCTGCGCAATTCAACCGCTTTATTCGTTTTGCCAAACTCATCATATAATTTAGAATATTCTTCTAAATCACCACAATTGGTTTCCGAAACGGTAGCACTCAAACGGTCTAAAGCCATGATACCCAATGGTTTATCTTCCATTTTGCGCGCTAATTCAATGCCTTCTATGCAAAATGTAGGGTCGTTATAACCGCCCTGTATGGCTAAACGATACATGGAAGCCGCATTTTCGATTTGACCCTTATTTTTAAGGAGCCGCCCCGTTTCGCCAAAACGCCGCGCCATTTGCGGAGGATGATTTTCTACATGTCCTTTCAAAATGCGCAAACCGCGTTCAAAGGTTGGATACTTGTTTTCGCGCACAACTTGTTGATGCTCAACGTTTAACGCAAAATAAGCGCGAATCGTATGAACCGCATCATCTAAATATTCTGATTCAGAAATCACACCACGTTTTTTAAGATAAATATCCAATTTGCGATTGTAACTAATATATTTGTACAAATCCGCCGTATTCGCATGCACTAAACCGAGCCGCGTCGTCTGCAACGCATCATCAAATTTGCCGAGATTGAAACTGATTTCACCCATACAAGTATAAAATTCAGCTTGGGTGGGCGCGAAATTATCCCATTTGACAACAAATTTTTTGCCGAAAAAGGCATAATTCATTGGAAAATCGGTTGATTTCAAAGCAATCATCGGTTCTGCAATGCTTTTGAAAACCTGATATGCCATCGCATGATCCTGCTTCATGCCATACGCAAAACCTAATTCGTAATCTAAATTGGTTTTGAAATAACGCGCAACTTTAATTTGTTCGGCGGTGCCTTCTTGAATCACCGTTTCCAACAAAGCAACTCCTTTATCCCGCCGATTGATAATATTCGTCATATCTGCATCTGTAATTTTAGCAGATTTCAATCCTTTAGAATATTCTCGCATCGCATTATAAAGGTCAATCCCTTGCTCCAAATTTTGGGTAGGCGTTTGCGCGGGCGCGGATGTGGATACGTACATCGGCAATAGCAAAGAGACTATAATGGTATAATTTGTCATAGTGGTGGTTCCATTTTGAAAAAAAAACATAAAAATAATTCATTAGTTTGTTAAAAGTCTATTTGTTTGAAATAAATTTTTTTTAAGAATATAACAATTTTACTGTTTGAAACGAAAAAACCGTGCCATGGGTACATCTTCAAAATGGTATTTTTAGCATATATAAAACCTTGTTTTGATTTTTACGCACAAAAAGGTACTCAAATCTTGGCGCATCTGAATAAAAAGAGTACTTTTGATAAAAAAATCGCTTTATCAAAAAAAAATTCGGTAAAAACCGCTACCTTTTAAGGTAGAATGCGGAGGAAATACATCATGCGTACCGTCAAATTCCGACAACGGAGTTATGGACGTTGAATTTAATTGACAATACTTTGAACCAAATTGAATATCATGTAGCGAGTGGTTTGTTTCAAAATCCGCAGGATGCATTAGTGATTTGTGAAAAATTGTGTGATTTGACTTGGCACATGCAGCGCATGGCGGAACATGGGCGCATGGTAAACCTGCGGATTCCAATGGTGCCAAATTTGAATTGTTTTGAGGAGCGATGACCTTTTTGTTTTTGTCGCAGTAGGATAGCGGTAGTTCACGAAATCCGACTCCAAACTTTCGCCGTATGCTCCAAAACTTCCAAATAATGTTTCAAACGCGCATTTTCTGGCAATATTAAATTGGGATCTTTTTCCAAAATGGTTTGAGCAATATCTCGCGCTGCATGTAAAATGCGTTGATCTTTCGCCAAATCAGCGATTTTGAGGTTCAAAACGCCACTTTGTTGCGTTCCTTCAATGTCTCCTGGCCCGCGCAAACGCATATCGGCTTCCGCAATTTCAAAACCATCCGTCGTCGCGCACATGACCCGAATGCGTTCTCGCCCCTCTTCACTCAATTTATAAGCACTCATCAAAACGCAATACGACTGTTCCGCCCCGCGCCCGACGCGCCCGCGCAACTGATGCAATTGCGATAATCCAAACCGTTCCGTATTTTCAATCACCATCACCGACGCATTTGGCACATTCACGCCGACCTCAATCACGGTTGTGGCAATCATAATTTGCGTTTCCTTATTGAGGAAACGCTGCATTTCAAAATCTTTGGCTTCGCCGCGCATTTTGCCATGCACAACTGAAATGTGATATTCAGGTTTTGGAAAATCATGGCTCAACGCTTCATAACCCGACATTAAATTCTGCAAATCCAACTTTTCACTCTCCTCAATCAACGGAAAAACCACATAGATTTGTCGCCCTTTGGCAATTTCGTCCTTCATAAAACCAATAATCCGCAACCGATGATTCTCATAACAATGCACCGTTTTAATCGGCTTGCGCCCTGCGGGCAATTCGTCAATAACAGATACATCCAAATCGCCATATAAGGTCATCGCTAACGTGCGCGGAATCGGAGTTGCACTCATCACAAGGATATGTGGCGGCAAAGGATTTGCCTTTTTCCACAATTTTGCACGCTGCTCAACCCCAAAACGATGTTGCTCATCAATGATTGCAATGCCTAATTTATCAAATTCAACCCAATCTTCAAAAATCGCATGTGTACCAATTAGAATATTGATGTAATTGTTTTTCAATTGTCTAAGCAATTGTTCTCGTTTTTTGCCTTTGACGCTGCCCGACAAAAAAGCAACAGTCAATCCCAATGGCTCGCATAATTTGGCAATGCCTTCATGATGTTGCTGCGCTAAAATCTCGGTTGGAGCCATCAAACACGCTTGATAACCATTATCAATGCCAATCAGCATCGCCAATAACGCAACGACCGTTTTGCCACAACCGACATCGCCTTGCAACAAGCGATTCATCTGCCGACTGCTGCCGACATCCTTCCGAATCTCGCGTAAGACGCGTTTTTGCGCCCCAGTGAGTTCAAACCCCAAATATTTATGATAAAAGGTATTAAATTTTTCTCCAATGCGTTCAAAAAAGTAGCCTTGAATGGAACTACGTTGATTTGCCTTATTTTTTAAAATTTTGAGTTGCAAGAAAAATAATTCTTGAAATTTCAAACGGCGACGCGCTGCCTCCAATTCCATTTGATTTTTTGGAAAATGAATCTTATAATAAGCGTCGTATTGCGGCATGAGGCGATACGCCGACATCAAATAATCAGGAAAACATTCGCCGAGCACCTCGGGTTGCAATTTATCGAAAATGATTTTGACCATTTTGCGCCGCGCTCGCGAATCCAAATTTTTGGCATTGAGCTTTTCGGTCGAAGGATAAACAGGTTCAAAAGAATTAGCAAGCGTCGTATTTTCGGCAGAAACAATTTCCATTTCTGGGTGTGGCAACGAAGGTTTATGGTTAAACCAACTCAGTTTTCCATACGCGACGTATTCCGCACCAATCACTAACGTTTTTTCCAAATATATAATGCTCTGAAACCAAACTAATTCAATAGATTGTCCCGTCTCCTCGCGCAAGATTCCAACCAAACGACGACTTTTCGTTTCGCCGATGACCTCCAATCGCCGCAACACGCCCCGCAATTGTACAGCCGTTTCTTCGGCAGCTTCGTTCAAATCGGCGATGCGATGAAATTGCGTTTTATCCACGTATCGGAACGGAAAACACTGAATCATATCCCGAAATGTAAAAATTCTCATTTCGAGTTTCATCAAATCCGCCCGATACGCGCCCATCCCTGGCAAATATTCAATGGGCGTATCTAATAAGGATATATTATTCATTGGTAATTCAAATTAAAAAATTTGCATATCTCATAGTGCATGAAGTGTTTTTTGAAGGCGCAAATTTAGTTTATAAGTCTCGTTCTACAAAATTTTTATTTTTTTTGAAAAAAAATGAAAAAAAACTTGCACGGTTCAAAAAAGCGTTATATCTTTGCACCGCAATACGAAAAAAGAGCTTGAAGAAGCAATTATTTTCGAGTTAAAGAAGCAGTTGAACGTCACTTCCAATATCACGAGGATTGAAACAAACCAATGGTGAAATGGGTGAGCGGCTTAAACCACCAGTTTGCTAAACTGACGTACGGGTAACTGTACCGAGGGTTCGAATCCCTCTTTCACTGCTTTCTTCTTTGGGTAAAGATATTTTTTTTCGGGATGTAGCGCAGTCCGGTTAGCGTACCTGCTTTGGGAGCAGGGGGTCCCAGGTTCGAATCCTGGTATCCCGACAATTTGTTTTAATGTTGAAAAGATAACGTGTTTGTAACCAATTAGTTACGAACACGTTATTTTCGTTTTATACAACTTATTTTTAGCAATCCGAAGTTTTTTTATAAATTCCCTCCGCCCCCGCCGTCTCTCAAGCAGAAGATTTGAAAGGACAATGTTAAAAAAAAAATTTACTCTAAATAATTTGGCAACTGCAACTGTGATTCGTACCTTTGCATTGTCGAAGCGAACGCATCTCATTTTGGAAAAAAACGTAAAAACGTTCGCCCGGAGGTCAATTAATTCACGCTGAAAGACAAGCTCGTTGTAATCGTTTGAAAATCAGTACGTTATGAAGGAAATTGTTTACGGAAGGTTTTAAAAAAATCAATGGATTATGTATTTAAAAATCAGTAATACGGCTTATTTGGAGTCTTCAACAACTGATGTAAGTTCTTTGAAATCAATGATTTATGTACAGTTGGCCCTTTTAGAGCAATTTCCAATATCACAAGGATTGAAACCAACAAGATGCAGTTCAAAAAGCAATTCATCTGAGTCTTTTAGAGCAAATTCCAATATCACAAGGATTGAAACCAAATATGGTGGTTTAAAAAAAAATACGGCGGGACATAAACTTTTAGAGCAAATTCCAATATCACAAGGATTGAAACAACATTTTTTGGATTTGGAAATTTTGGCGGTGAATGCTTTTAGAGCAAATTCCAATATCACAAGGATTGAAACTCGGGAACGGGAAAATCATTTCCAAGAAAAGTACATCCTTTTAGAGCAAATTCCAAT
>JBEEMZ010000275.1:0-6609 GCA_041192405.1 Bacteroidota bacterium
GGGGCGGTTGTTGCTAACTATAAATGATTAAAAATCAATTAATTATGACTAATATTTTAATTCTTTGTACGGGCAATAGTTGCCGTAGCCAAATCGCACATGGCTATTTTGAACATTTTACAGCTGGTCGAAAAGTGAACATTTATAGCGCAGGTGTTGAAACGCATGGCGTGAATCCGAGGGCAATTGCGATTATGAAAGCGGATGGGATTGATATTTCGCATCATACGTCAAACAATGTAGATGAATATTTTGATATTCGTTTCAATTATGTTATAACGGTTTGTGATCATGCGAAGGAAAGATGTCCCTTTTTTCCAACAAAAGCATTGAAAGTGCATTATAATTTTCCTGACCCTGCCAAAACAACAGGTTCAGAAGCAGCAATTATGGAATCTTTTAGGTCGGTGCGCGAATTGATAAAGCATTTTACGAAACAATTCGTTGAGGAATATCCTTTGTAATTGTGAACACATAGGACGTATGGGACATAGATTAGGTAGAAATTAATGGTCTATGTCCCATAGATTTGTACGAAATGACAAGAAGCCTTTGATAATCAATTGATTATTAAAGACTTCTTGTCATTTCGTACAAATGTGTGGGAGTTGACGGGTTCGAACCGCCGACCCTCTGCTTGTAAGGCAGATGCTCTGAACCAGCTGAGCTAAACTCCCTTTAAGTTTTCGCTTATTTTCTTAAGGCGGTGCAAAGATACATCAAACGAAATGACTTGTGCAAGTTTTTTTTCATTTTTTTTTCATTTTTTTTCATTTTTTTTCATTAATGCAAACACATAGAGAACATAGGAAACATAGATAATTGATTTTCAATTGATTATGCATTTTATGAATCAATGTGTTTGCAAAAATAAAAAGTTATTTATCCAAATCGCCGATACGCATTAAATAATCGTTCAGGCAATTCGTCCTGACACGCCAATAAATAATCATTATAAGAACATGGAATTAACCGATGCCGTTCTTGCTTTTTGCGCGTCTTAACGGGGATTTGAACCCACCACCGACCACTCTTGGTACTTTTCCAAAATTGAATTTGAAAATCAAACTCCTTTACGTCCACCACATATTGTGTCAAATTGCGCATCCCAATCGGATAATCTTGTTTCCGATTATAAAAACCTTCTATAAAATACCAAATCATTTGCGCAACCGCTTGAGCCGTCACGTCCGTCAACGGATTGGCTTCTATTTTAAAACCATATATACCAAATGAAGTTAATTTATCACTCATACCCGCGTAACGCGACAGTTGACAAGCCTCTTCTAACCATAATCCACTTGGATTATCGCTCAACTGAGCAGGAGCTTCTATTTTTTTCAACGCCGTGACATTAAAACACATTAAATCTGCGTCCCGAATAAATGGTTCTGCCTCTTCTAAATTCGCTTTCAATTTGCCAAGCCGCGTATGTTCAAATGCTTTTTGGTCAAAAAAACGAAGCGCAAGTGGGGAAGTATCATGGGATTGATAGCCCAACATATTGCAATGAAAAAGATGTGAAGGACGGTCTTCCAAAATACGCTGCCAGATGGAAAGCGTCGTTTCCGTAGCCATTTTAGGCGTAAAACGCATTTTTTCATCCAAAATCGTCAAATTAATAGGCGATTTATGTTGTTGATAGGCTTGGAATAAGCCCCAAAGTGTATTTTCATCCGAACCGATGCACACAGGACAAATGCCCGATTGAATCAATTCGGTCATCAACGGAATCCAAAAAGAGGGATCCGCATGGCGAACATTGCCCAAATCGGCTCCTTTTAAATGTTTGAAAGCAAACATCATCGGATACAATTGCGCCCGAACTGCATCCGCCGATTCAACATCAATGCCAATCAACGCCCATTTGACCTCTTTTAAATCAGGCAATTCGGTCGGCATATCACTCGAATAAATCCGAATGTGTCGCATGAACACTCCTTCGGAAAGCATTGATGAAGCAGATGTATTTAAAAAATTATCCGGTTGTACCGGCTGAAGCCAATTTTGTAACATAGATTTAGAGTAAACTGAGTCCCATTTTGACGGATAATGAGTTCGTTCGTTCATCCATTTTTAGTTAAATATTGATAACAGAAGGATTGACGAACCAACTAATTCACGCACTAACTACTAAAAAGTATCATTGAGTAAAAAAAGTTTGCAAATTTGCGCCTTTTTAGAATTTTTTTGAAAATAAAATGTTAATGTATAAAATATATTTATGTATCTTTGTCTTAGATTTCTAATTATAAAGTTTATATATGATTAAAAACAACCTTTTTGAACAAATAATAAAAAAAATTATAGCCCAAACAACCTTTTCCGAGCAATATTTGCGCTTATAACACCTAAATTTGTAAAAACAATCATACGTTTATTTTAAATAATGTTGTTCTGGAATAATTATTGAATAGGTGGACAAAAGAGAAAATAAAACATTTGTCATCAATTCACGTAATCAAAAAAAACGTGACTAATCACAATATTTTTAGTCTCCTGCAATGATTTTTACGCCATATAAAATGATTTTTAAAGGAAAAATTATTTTATATTTTTTTGTGAGCAAAAAAATGAAAAAAATAAGTCACATATTCGCAAATATTGATTATGTTTTTATAAAATACATTGTCACATTATGCCAAAAGTTTTCTATTGTTAAAACATTTTTTTTATAAAAGCAGGTAATATTTGTGTTAAAACATTCATAATAACCTTATTTCTATATCAAAAATTTTAGAATAATAAATTTTTAAATTTTTTCTTGCTGTTAATGAAAAAAAAATGCACATTTTATTGTGACATTAAAAAAAACAGATTAAATTTGTAGCCAATTGTAAGAATCATAATATTTATTCATTTTAGATAATTTATATTAATCATCAAAGTTTCAACCCTATGACTAAGAACAAGTATTTATTGGGCATATTTGCAAGTTTAACCCTCAGCGCGAATGCTCAAAAAGAAAAAGCAGCAGAGACCGCAGGCGGTGCGTACAATTTTTTTGCAGCAGACCAAACTGAAATCGGTATTGGTCTTGGAGCCACTTTAATTCATGGTGACTTTGGACGCGGTTTTAATCCAGGATTTGGTGTAAGCGCGCATCTTAGAAAAGCATTGGATTACACGTGGGCTTTGCGTGGCGAAGTTGGCTATGAGTCGTTAGTTGCATCCAACTCAACAGGCAAGAATTTAGTGCTCGCAACAGGACAGCCAGACGGTGCTGGTTCTATCCTTGCAAAAGATGTGAAAACAACTGTAGTTCGTGGTACCTTACAAGTAGTTGCGTCCTTAAACAACAACCGTTGGGAAAATGGTATTAGAAGATTCAACCCTTATGTTTACTTTGGCGCGGGTGTTGGCAGTTACAGCACAACCGTAAATGGTTCTGCTGCTCTTGCAAATGTTAGTGAAGCAGTAAGCCCAATCATGGAAGTTGGTGGTGGTATTAGCTACCGCGTGAGTGACAAAATGAATTTGAGCTTTGATACAAAACTTTCTTCTCTCTTTGGCAAACGCACCGATTTAATTGATGCTTTTGAGTACAAATGGAGAGATATGACAAGTTATATGAGTGTACGGGCTAACTTCAACTTGGGTGGTGGCGATGCTAAAACAGCGAAATCATTGCCTTTGTGGTGGGTGAATCCTGCTGCGAAAATCAATTCAGATATGGCTGAAATTTCGGCTCGTCCTAAATTGGATTTAACAGACACGGATGGCGACGGCATTATTGATATGCTTGACCAAGAAAAAGACACTCCTGCAGGTGCACGGGTTGATACACGTGGTGTTTCATTGGACAGCGATGGTGACGGCGTTCCTGATTACAAGGACAAAGAGCCTTTCTCTCCAATCGGTCATTCCATTGACAAAGCAACAGGTATTGCACAAGTGGCTAAACCGAATTATATCACTCAAGCTGAAGTTGATAAAATCGTTTCAGACAAGTTGAAAGTATGGGAAGTTGCCAATAGTAACAGAACTCCAGATGCGGCTGTAGGTAGAGGTACAACAACTACTTCTTCTATCGCAGATTGGTTCTTACCTATGATTCACTTTGATTTTGGTAGCCCTGCTATCCGTCAAGCGGAAATCGGTAATTTGTACAACGTTGCGACTGTGATGAAAAATAATCCTAATATCAAAATCGTTGTGAGTGGTTACACGGATAAAGTATCAGATGAGGCTTCTAACCAAGCATTATCTTACCACCGCGCTCAAAATGCAATTGATTATTTGGTTAAGAAATTCGGTATTGACAGAAGTCGCTTGGTATTGACTTATGGTGGTGAAAAAACACTTTTAGTAGATACTAAAGCTCAAAACTTGATGAATCGCCGTGTTGAATTCAAAGTAGCTCAATCTGAAACAGAAATGGGCGCACCTGCAAAAGCGGGCAAAAAATACAAAGGTAACAAAGGTGCAGGTTATTAATCAATTGATTACGAATCGTTTATAAACAAAAAAGGCTCATTCTGAAAAGGATGAGCCTTTTTCTTTTTTAACACATAGGTTCATAGAAGACATAGTTGCTTTATTTTCAATCAACTATGTCTTCTATGAACCTATATGTTAAAAAAGCTATGTTCCCTATAAACACATGTGTTAAAAAATCATTCAAAATGAATTGGAATCAAGCTTTAAAAGAATATGAAAATTATTTATCCTTAGAACGCGCCTTATCAAGCCATTCATTAGAGGCTTATAAACATGATGTGGTGATGTTACAACAATTTGTAGCGTTAAAAGGATATGACGTGAATCCTGCGGAAGTCAAACCATTTGTCATTGAACAATTATTGATTTGGTTAAGCGAATTAGGTTTGGCAGCAGCGTCACAAGCCAGAATTTTATCTGGATTAAAAGGTTTTTACAAATTTTTATTCATTGAATCTTACATTTTAGAAGACCCGACACATTTATTGGTCGGTCCGAAAATGAATCGGCATTTGCCCGATACGCTGGATTTGGAAGAAATTGAATTGATTTTAAAACAAATTGATTTATCGAATCTGCTCGGCGGACGCAATCGGGCTATCATTGAGTTGCTTTATGCGAGTGGCATGCGCGTCTCTGAATTGACGAACTTGCGCATTTCTTGTCTTTTTTTAGAAATTGGCTATGTGCGCGTGATTGGAAAAGGCGATAAAGAACGATTAATTCCTGTGAGCGAGGACGCAATTCGCTTTTTGCAACTTTATTTGGCGCACATTCGACCTCATCTGCCCATTAAAAAAGGTTTTGAGGACATTGTTTTTCTCAATCGGCGCGGTGCGGGATTGAGTCGCGTGATGATTTTTTTAATTGTGAAAGAGTTGGCAGCAATGGCAGGCATTGAGAAATCAGTCAGTCCGCATACGTTTCGACATTCTTTTGCGACGCATTTATTGGAAGGTGGGGCGGATTTAATGGTTGTAAAAGACTTGTTAGGGCATGAATCTATTACCACAACCGAACTTTATACGCATTTGGATATTGAACATTTGAGAAAAGCCATTTTGAGATTTCATCCGCGCAATCAAAATCAAAGAGTGTTAGGAGCAAATGAGTAAAAATATTTATATTGCATTTTTTTATTAAAATCAATGCTTCTGCATTAAAACCTTATTAAATATTTTTAAATTTTTATGTATAATAAATTGATTTTAATAAAACTAATATATTGTAATTTTTTTATTAAAACGATCTCCACTTTGGATCGTATTTATCATTTATCATAACAAAACCATGTTTTTAAAACCTTTTTTAAGGGGACTACTCTGCCTCTTGCCCTATTTAGTGGGCGCACAATCTCCTTTTTGGCAGAGAAACTATAGTTTTCAAAACTATATTGATAATCCAAAAGCCACGATAGCATTTGATAGTAGTGGTTTTGCGATGGCAGCTTACTCTTTCACACCCGATTTCACCGTACAAGCCATTGTCTTTAAGGTGGATAAACAAGGTGAAACCGTTTGGTCGCACCAGTACGATAGCATCCAGTATCGCAAAATAATGCCGACACGCGATAGTGGCTACATTTTGTTTGGACAGCATCGGTTGGGAAGCAAAACGATTCAAAAAATTAACAAATTGGGAGTCCAACAATGGCGCAAAACCACGACCAATCCGTATAACAATGTAACATCCGTGATCCCGACGAATGATTTAGGCTACATGGTGCGCGGCTATGATAGCGGTGAGTATTTAGAAAAGTTAGATGCGTCTGGTAATGTCCTTTGGAGAAATACGTGGCAACCGATTAGCTCAAGCACGGGCGGCGCAATATGGGAATTATCTGATGGCAATTTTATATTTGGTGAGGCATCGGGATTGACGCGGGCAGATCCGTTAGGCAATCGGTTATGGCACAGACCGTTTAGAGATTCAGCAGTGACTGCTTACGCCATAAACATACAAAACAATAAAATCACCCTCAGAAGGGCTTTTCAAAGACAAAGGCAGTAAGTTTTTAGCTTTTGCTTATCCTTTTGAAAATGAATTTGAGATAAAAAAAATCATTGAACCGCTTAGAAAGGAACATTTCAAAGCGGTTCATTTTTGTTATGCCTATCGTATAGGTTTAGACCGAACTAATTTCAGAGTAAATGATGATGGAGAACCTTC
>JBEEMZ010000276.1:0-6583 GCA_041192405.1 Bacteroidota bacterium
GAATTGTTATTTACAACAGGAACGGGATCCTCTATTTTTGTGCACGACAAAAAAATAAAAATCATTATAAAAAAAATAAATCGGGCTTTATTCATCATTATTTATTTTTCACCCTGATTTTGTCCCGGAACCTACACATAATAGCTTTGATCTAGTATGCTCATTATGGGCCGAGATCCAGAATACACCCATCACTCTCAAAGCAGAACACATCCGGGGACACCAAGTGGGCAGGGGGACATAATACACCGGCAACAGGTTGTTTTCACGGGAGGAAAATTTTAAAATCAACACATTTTACATGAAAATCGAATTTCGCGTCGTTGGCAAAACCAATGAAGATTATTTGAAAGAAGGTATTTCAATTTATGAAAAAAGGTTAAAACATTATGTTTCATTTGAATCGTTTATCATACCTGATATCAAGAAAAAAATGTCACCTGACCTTCTAAAACAAGCGGAAGGCGAAGCCATTCTCGCCCCTTTGGAACGAGAAGATTACCTAATTTTATTAGATGAAAACGGTAAAAATTATACTTCTGTCGAGTTTTCAGAATTGATTGCTCGATTTATGAACAATGGTACTAAAAAACTCGTTTTCCAAATTGGCGGGGCGTTCGGATTTTCCGCGCCCGTGTATGAACGCGCACAAGCAAAATTAGCCCTCTCCAAAATGACTTTTTCGCATCAAATGGTTCGATTATTTTTTGTGGAGCAATTATATCGCGCATTCAGCATTTTACGCAATGAAAAATATCATAATGAATAAAGGTATTTCGGAATATATTGATTATCAATAAGTTCTGAAATCCAAAAACCACAATCCGAAATCGTATGCCTACTCTTTCTTTGACTACAATTCTCGTCATCACGACCTGTTTGATTTCTTATCAAGCCTTCAATGACCCTGCATCAAAAGACAATTTGTTGCATCATCCGTATTCCGAAAAACGCAAAAAGGAATATTATCGCATGATCACTTCTGGATTTGTCCATGCCGACGGTATGCACCTTTTTATGAATATGTTTGTACTCTGGCAATTTGGTGGTTCTATTGAACGACTCTATATTGGCATTTTTGGTGATATATTTGGTAGAATAGCATTTTTATTGTTATATCTAAGTACTTTATTAGTAACGGATTATCTTACTTACAGGAAGTATCAAGATGATTATCAATATAAAAGTTTAGGCGCGTCGGCAGCAGTGTCTGCCATGACTTTCATCTCTATTTTAATTGACCCTTGGGGTTGGATTGTCGTTATGGTCATTCCGATGCCCTTTATTGTTATGGGTGTATTGTATTTAAGTTACACTTATTACCAATCGAAACAAAACCCTTTTGGGGGCGGCGTTGACCATCTTTCACATTTAATTGGCTCTTTATATGGGATTGCCTTTACAATTGCCTTGAAACCAGAAATTATTTTACATTTTTTGGGTCAATTTATGCAAGGGCCCCATGCGTTTTAATTTTTCATTTATTAGAAAATAGCAATTATGGCAAAAAAAATAAATCCGAATACAGCAGTAACTTCTGCAAAATCTTGGAGAGAAGGCGAGTTAATTAAAACATTTTATTTAACCCGCATTGCGGCGTTTCAAACACCTTTAATGAAGGAATGGTTAAACGCATCTATGCCAACATTTGATGTCGTAGAACAAGCCGTTTTTGAAAAAGTTTTGTCTCGTGCTTTGAATAATATTGAAGGATGGAATGAAGAAGAATTAAAAATGAAATTTATCTGTCATATCTTAGATTTAGGACAAATGATTGATGACCCGCAAGTAATTGGTTATTTTGATAAAACAATTTCCACGATTGTTGAGAATATTAAATTGACTGTAAAATCAGATTTTATGATAGCAAAAGGTATATTAGATGTTTTTGATACTCCTTATTTTCATTTTCAAGAATATAAACCCAATAAAAACCCAACAGGAGATTCAATGGGGCAGTTGATTGAAGCCTTTTTAATCGCACAGGAAAAAAATCAGAATGGAAAACCTTTATATGGCGTTGAAGTAGTAGGCAAACAATGGGTTTTTGTGGTCATGGAAGGGAAAAGTTATTGTATTTCAAAACCATTTATTTGCACAGATAAAGCCGATTTACTTAAAATTATTGCAGTTTTGCGCAAATTCAAGGAAATTTTATATCATAAATTATTATAAACGGTCGCAAATTACCCGAATTTTCACGCAACAATTTTGTGAAAATTCGGGTAATTCGGGTCTTTAAATCATGCGCTCTTTTTCAAACCGTTTAGCAAATTCAATAAAAAAGTCAACGGACATAGGATTCCGAACTGACCCAATATTAATTGCCTTTTGCAACGAAATACCCATTAAAATTTTCTTAACAGGCGTTTCTTGCTTCTTACCCGAAATCGTATAAGGAATATCGCTCACTTCAATAATTTCATCAGGCACGTGTCTCGGCGAATACGCCATTTTAAGAGCTAAATTAATTTTTTGTTTTAAAACATCATTCAAAACAACGCCTTCCAAACATACGACAAAAAGAGGCATATAATGTTTTCCACCTTTGAGTTCTAAATTGATAATCAAACAATCCTTGATTTCAGCAATTTTGTCCAAAACGCGATAAATTTCAGCCGTCCCAATGCGCACACCATGCCGATTTAACGTCGCATCGGAGCGACCCAAAATCATCAAATAACCTTTTTCATTAATTTTAATCCAATCGCCATGTCGCCAAATATGGGCAGATTGTTCAAAATAACTACCTCTATATTTGGCATTATCGGGGTCATTCCAAAAATAGATAGGCATACTGGGCATCGGTGTTGCAATCACCATTTCGCCGACTTCATTGATAATTGGTTCACCTAAATCATTCAAACTCAATATGTTACACCCCAAACAACGACATTGAATCATCCCTTTTACGACGGGCAACAATGGATTTCCGCCAACAAAAGCGGTACAAATATCCGTTCCACCACTCATCGAAGCAAGCCAAACATCTGATTTGATATGGCTATAAACATATTCAAATGCTTCAGGCGGCAACGGCGAACCTGTCGAACCAATACTCACTAAATTTTCTAATTTGAATCTTTTTTTGAAATCTTTTTCCGCCTTCATACACGATATTAAAAATGGCGCACTTGTTCCAAAATGTTGAATATCAGCGACTTCTGCAAATTGCCAAAGGCAATTGAGGTCTGGAAATGAGGGACTTCCATCATATAATACCAATGTTGCGCCCAACAAAAGGACAGAATTTGCAAAATTCCACATCATCCAACCTGTCGTCCCATACCAGAAAAAGCGTTCGCCCGCAAACAAATTGTTATGAAATGCCAAATATTTGGAATGTTCCAATAAAATACCGCCGTGTCCATGCACGATTGCTTTTGGAATACCCGTTGTTCCCGACGAATACAAAATAAAAAGGGGCGCGTCAAAAGCAACAGGCTCAAAAGAAAGTTTCGTTTCTGAACTTAAAGGTTTATTCCAAATGACTTGATTATCAATCGGTTGTACATTTTTATTCAAATAAGGTAACAAAATCACCTTTTTCAAAGTCGGCAATTGACGCGCCATATCTGCCACAACCGCCATTTTATCAAAAGGCTTTCCCGCATATTGATAACCATCCGCCGAAAATAAAACTTTTGGTTGGATTTGTGCAAAGCGTTCTATAACACTTTCTGTTCCAAAATCAGGCGAACAACTTGACCAAACTGCCCCAAGACTTGCTGTTGCCAAAAACGCAACTGTTGCAGCAGGCACATTTGGCAAAAACGCCACTACCCTATCGCCTTTTTGAACGCCAAGTTGCCGCAAATACCCCGCCGTTGCTGCCACTTGTTGATGTAACTCATTCCAAGTCAATGAGTTAAGTGCGTCACGCTCTGACGCATACACGATAGCAGGTGCGCCCGCAGGCGCAAGATGTTGACCTCGAAAAACGTTTTCTGCATAATTCAAAGTTGCACCTTCAAACCAATGCACATTTGGCATATCGCCTTGCAACCCCTTTACATAAGGTGTATGACTCTGAATTTGAAAATATTCCCAAACGGTTACCCAAAAATCGGCAGGTTTTTCAACCGACCATTGCCAAAGTTCATTATAATGCCCTTCAAAAGGCAATTTTTTTTGATGGTTTAACCAAATAATATATTGGTTTAAGCGACTTTTTGTTTTAAAATCACTTGTTGGCTGCCATAAAATAGTTTCCATTTCTGTTTTTGAATGATTCATCTATAAGTTGGTTATTGATAATTATTGAAAATAATAAGCCTAAAACAAATGTTTTTCTCCTATTTATAACTTGTTTTGGTTCAAAATGAAAAAATAGTATAATTTTGAGGCAAATTAAAAACAATTTTCTATGAAAATAGCTCAATATTGGATTTTATTATCCATTTTTTGTTTATTTTCCTGCACAGGTCTAAAAAAATTAGATGCAGGACAAGGTGATGGCAAAATTGAAGTCATTTTTTTGCAACTTAATGACGTATATGAAATCGCGCCTATCGAAAATGGCAAAGCTGGCGGTTTAGCACGCGTAGCCTATTTGCGGAAGCAACTCTTGAAAGAAAATCCTAATACAGTTACTGTTTTAGCAGGTGATTTTATCAATCCATCACTGATTGGCACACTCAAACAGGATGGAAAATCTATTAAAGGAAAACATATTATTGAATCTTTAAATTCATTAGGGCTTGATTATGTGTGTTTTGGGAATCATGAATTTGATTTAGATTATAATGATTTACAAAATCGCATTAATGAATCCAATTTTGAATGGCTTGGCGGCAATGTAATGGCAATTGATTCTGTGGTGGATGTAAACACGGGTATTAAACATGAAACGATCCATCCTTTTTTTAAATCCAATAATAATCAAAATACGTTTTTTAAAAACGAAAAAATATTGCATTTCAAAGATGCAGATGGCACAACGGTTCAAATAGGGCTCTTTGCAGCAACCGTGAATGCTAACCAAAAACCATATATTCGATATTTAGAGGTTTTTAAAAGAACTCACTCATCTATTGACCTTTTGAGAGGCGTGGAAACACTCCATACAGATATGATAAATTCCCCAAAAACACCCGTTGCAGATGCAATTATTGGACTCACGCATTTGCCTTTGTCGGATGATAAGGAAATTGCGCGCCAAAATTCATCTATAAAATTGATTATGGGCGGGCATGAACACAATAATATAAAACATAAAGTTGAAAAAACGTCCATTACAAAGGCGGATGCCAATGCTAAAACGGTTTGGGTTCATCGCTTCAAAATCAATAAAAAAACACAAAAAGTTTGTTTAAAATCAAAATTAGTCCACATTGATGATACGATGCCCGAAGATGCTGCAACTGCTTTGGTGGTGAAAAAATGGACGGATATTGCAACTGAAATTTTTCAAAAATCTGGCTTTAACCCGAATGAAGTCATTGCAACACTTTCGGAAGCCTTAGATGGCAGAGAAGCGAGTTTGCGTTTTCAACAGGTCAATATTGGCAAATTAATCACAGAATCAATGATTGCAGCCGCCAAAAATAAGCCCGATTGTGCATTTTTTAATAGTGGGGCGATTCGAATTGATGACCTAATCGGGGGGCAAATTACTCAAGCAGATATTTTGCGGATGCTGCCGTTTGGTGGAAAATTAGTCGAAATGGACATTATAGGTAGTGAATTGAAAAAAGTATTGTACGCAGGTTTGCTCAATCGGGGGCGTGGTGGTTATTTGCAATGGTCAGGAATCTCTTTTTCGGATATAGATAAATCGTTCAAAATCAACAACTTACCATTAGATTTGAATCGAAAATATCATATTATTACGAATGATTTTTTGCTTACAGGCAAGGAAAGCAATTTACAATTTTTCACGGAATCCAATCCAAATATTTCTAATTTGTCAAAAAGCAATCCGACCGATGCGAGTGATTTGCGTAATAATATGCAACAAGCCGTTATTCATTTTTTAAAACAAAAAAACAAGTAATTTTGCAACCATATATGTACATAGAGAACATAGAAAATTGAAAATCAATGGTTTATGTTCTCTATGTGCATAGATGTTTGCAAATCAATTCAAAACTTCTATGGTTTGTTCATTCTTGAATGCCCTAAAATCCACAGCAGTGACTTCCGAAACGCCTTGTTCGGGCATGTGCACACCATATATAATGTCCACTGCATCCATCGTCGCCTTGTTGTGCGTCACAACAATAAATTGCGAATTTTCAGAGAATTTTCGAATAATTTTATTAAATTTCTCAATATTTGCGTCATCCAAAGGCGCGTCAACCTCGTCAAAAATGCAAAAAGGCGCAGGTTTATACAAGTACATCGCAAATAACAATGCAGTTGCGGTCAACGTTTTTTCGCCGCCCGACAATTGTGCAATAGATTGAGGTCGTTTTCCCTTCGGTTTCGCCATAATTTGAACCCCAGATTCTAACGGGTGCGCAGGATCTGTCAAAATCAAATCCGCCGTATCTTCTTCGTGAAACAAATTTTTAAAAACTTCAATGAAAGAAGCCCGAATCGCATTAAAAGCATTCATAAATTGAGTCGTCGCAACCGTCTC
>JBEEMZ010000277.1:0-6549 GCA_041192405.1 Bacteroidota bacterium
CAACAAATTATCTATTTCAAAGCCGTCGTTTAAATTAAAAAATAAATAAATTATGTTAAAAAATATTTAACATTTTAAGTTAAAAAGAAAACTATTTTTACAACGAAAAGCGTTATCTTTGCAACTAAAAGTGCAACTTTGAAGAAAAATGTAAAAAAAATTGGACAATTTTTAAAAATTCCTTATTTTTGCCTAAAATAGTAACAATGAATATCGCATTTCCATTAAACGAAGTACAAACATCCTTACTCCGATTGACTCAACAATTCTCCGAGGAGGAATTAAAATTGTTAAAACGAATCATTATTGAGTTCAAAGCTCAACGAGTGGCTCTTTTAGCAGACAAGGCTTGGCGCGAAAACGGCTGTACTGAAGAAATGATGTCTAAATGGTTGCAGACACATATGCGAACCCCTTATTTAGCCATGCAAAAACGATAATAGATTTTATCAGCAATTTCCGCTTTGGAAAATTTTTGAAATAGGATGCTTATGATTTCAAGGAATTTAAGGAATTTTTCAGTTGAAAAGCACCAATCGCAACTCAAAATATCCTTTTTATCCTTCAAATCATAAGCATCCTATCTCAAAATTTTCCAAAGCGGAAATTGCTGAATTTGATGCTTAAATTCATAAACAATTGGTTATCAATTTATTATAAAAAATCAATGCTGGTAACATGTTAAATGTTACCAGCATTGATTTTACAAGTTTTTAATAATCCGCATCGTTCCTACACTTCTTAAAGCATCCACAGAATCCAAGTCTAAAAATCACCATAATCCACTTGCAAACAAGTCAATCCTA
This sequence comes from Bacteroidota bacterium, assembly GCA_041192405.1. Lineage (GTDB taxonomy): Bacteria > Bacteroidota > Bacteroidia > Chitinophagales > Saprospiraceae > JAAFJT01. The sequence goes on from JBEEMZ010000277.1 coordinate 807, forward strand.
AATCTTTTCGCCACATTTCCACCACTTGATTGCGGTCATCAATCACCAAATCAATGTAATATTTCCCAACAATATGTTGTTCAAATAATTCTTTTTTAACGATGCTATCTTTGCGACCATCATTTTCTGCACGCATAAACAATTGAAAATCAGTATCTTGCCAATTAAAATGCAATTTCAACCAATCAATACTCAATTGTCTGCACACGCTATCACGCCCCGAAAAAAAGATGATTTCATAACCACTCGCTTTCAAAGATTTGACTACCTGTATAACACTTTTTTTCGGCGTGTCCTCCCATACCTTACTCCATTCAAACGGATTGCGCTTACCTTTTTCCGCTACCGTGCCGTCAATATCCACTAAAACCGCTTTTGGTAAAGTCGCATCTTGTTGAACAGGTTCCGTTTTCGGACGCAAAAATTGTTCATATTGTTGCCGAATCACTCGTTCACCGACCGAAACAGGGCGATTTAAATCCCGTCGAATCGCTTCTTCGACCGAAATTTCAAACCATTTCACCTCCACTTCGACATTATCTTGAAACGTTTTGTTGTATTCTGTAACGATTTCACGAATGCGCGTTTCATGTTTTGGATGCAAATTCGTATCGTCCACAATCACATGTTTGCCATTTTTCAACGCTTCTTGAATCAGCCAATCGCGCACTTGTATGATAAATTTTTCATTATCTCTTGAGAAATGATTGTTATCCAACAACATACGTAAATCATCTTTATTAATACGTTTGTACATACCAGGCGTTTTGCGCAACACTTCTTTCGACCAAGTACTTTTGCCACTCGCGGGCAAACCTTTTGTAATAATAACTTTTTTCATATAAAATTTTATTTTGGTTATGAATCATCGTTCCATTCAATTACGCCGCAAGAGGCGAGGGCGGAGATAGATGATTTTGTTTTTTGGATTTTTTTTCAAAAAATGCAAAAAACAAAATCATCTATCTCCAAAGTTTTTTTAAATAAAACAACAAAAATAATCTTTTTTTTTATTGTTTTGTTACCGCTAAAATAAAAAATGCCGTTCGGTATCGAACCGGACGGCATAAACATAACCATGAAAATAATTAACCAAACATTTCTTTTATGACAAAAATAATGCCTATTTCTTCTCCACCATTGGGTGTAGTGTTGATATTTCAGATTTTTTCACTTTTTTTACTTGAACAATTTCCGTTTCGCCTTCAAATGTCAAACGCACCTCATATAAACCATAAGGCAACGATTCTAAATCAAGATGAAACAAATTAATCCCGCGTATTAATCGAAAAACCCCATTTTGAGCTGCCCCATTTTCTGTACCCGACAACACGTATTCCAATTTGCCTCCTATTGCAGATTGCAATGTAACCGAGAAAAATCGCTCACTTATAATACCACTTGTAGCAGTAATAAGCATATTATTAGGCGTAACTCGTTGAAAATCAACTATTTCAGAGTGAAATAAACGTCCACCTTTTCCATAAACCGTTAAGCGATAAAAGCAATGTGGATAGCCGATTCGAGGATCTAAAAAAGTGTACAATTGTCCTTTATTGCCATTAGCTTGCACGGAGCCAATTTCAAAAAAAGATTTACCTTCACTCGATTTTTCGACTTTAAATACTTGGCAATTGTGTTCTTCAAGGGTCGTCCATGAGATTTTATTGCCAATCAGCAACTCTTGAACGATTGGTTCGCGCTCTTGGAGCGTGCAAATAGGTTGTGCGATGGCACAAAAATAAAATATTACAAAAAAAAATGTGAAATAAGTACGTAAAATAGTTTTGTGATGGAAAGCTACACGCATTGCGAATCTGATTACTTTTGTTTTTTTAAAAAAAGATTATAAGTTTGTGGAGTATTTCAAGTATTTGATTCACGAATGTTTTTTTTGATTTGTAAAACGTTTTCTCAACGAAAGTTAAACATGGTTTTCAAAAACCATACCAAGCAAAAAATGAAACAAGCTAAATTATTAAAAATTATCCCACTTTGTATTGCATTCTTATTTGGTTGCAAAACGAACAAACCGTTTATGGGTTACACCATTCAAAAAACGGCTCTTTCCGAAAAAGCAATGGTCGTTTCGGCGCATCCGTTAGCAACTCAAGTGGGTTTAGACATTTTGCGCAAAGGCGGCAATGCGATTGACGCGGCGATAGCAGTGCAATTGGCGTTAGCGGTCACGTATCCGCGTGCGGGGAATCTTGGTGGTGGCGGTTTTTTGGTGTATCGGAGCGCAAAAGGTGAAACGGCAACCTTAGATTTTCGAGAAAAAGCACCCGCAGCAGCGCGGCGGGATATGTATTTGGATAAGGATGGCAATGTTTTACCCAATAAAAGTCAAAAAGGGCATTTAGCGGCGGGCATTCCTGGTACAATCGCAGGTTGCGTTCAACTGTATGATAAATATTCTAAACTCAAAAATTTCAAACAATTAGTTCAGCCTGCAATTGATTTAGCTGAAAATGGTTTTGAAATCACAGATAGAGAAGCAAATAATTTAAATAATAATCAAGCCGATTTTACAAAATTCAATACAATTGTACCTGTTTTTGTCAAAAAACCAAATGAAAATTGGAAAAAAGGTGATATTTTGTTACAAAAAGACCTTGCGCATACGCTTACATTGGTACGCGATAACGGACGAGCAGGTTTCTACGAAGGCGAAATTGCTGAAAAAATAGTTGCAGAAATGCAACGCGGCGGCGGCATTATTACTAAAACTGATTTGCAAAAATATCAAGCAACTTGGCGCAAACCATTGACGGGCAAGTATCGCGGTTATGATTTGGTGGGTATGCCGCCGCCTTCGAGTGGTGGGATTGCGCTGTTTCAATTGTTGGGCATCGTTGAGCAATATCCACTTGGTTCGTATGGTTTTCACAGTAAAGCGGCAACACACCTTATAATAGAAGCAGAAAGGCGTGTTTATGCAGACCGCGCAGAGCATTTGGGCGACCCTGATTTTTATCCTGTGCCAACGGATAAACTATTGAATTCCAATTACTTACAAAAAAGAATGATCGATTTTGACCCTAATAAAGCAACGCCAAGTCAAGCCGTCAAAGCGGGTAATTTTAAAAATGCACCTGCCAGTGAACAAACAACGCATTTCAGCATTATAGACGCGGAAGGCAATGCGGTGGCGGTGACGACGACTTTGAATGATAATTATGGTTGTAGAACTGTTGTTGGTGGCGCGGGTTTTTTGTTGAACAATGAAATGGATGATTTCAGTGCAAAACCAGGCGTTCCAAATATGTATGGCGCGATTGGCGGAGAAGCAAATGCCATTCAAGCTGGCAAAACCATGTTGAGTAGCATGACTCCAACGATTGTGAGCAAAGGCGGAAAATTGTTTATGGTGGTGGGTACACCTGGCGGCACGACTATCATAACCTCTGTATTTCAAGTGATTACAAATGTAATTGATTTTAAGATGTCTATTTCAGAAGCAGTTCAAGCGAAACGTTTTCATAGTCAATGGCTGCCTGATAAGGTTTTTATTGAAAAAGATTGTTTGGAAAATGGAACGAATATGACTTTGAAAACAATGGGACATCATATTGAAGAACGAGGGAATTTAGGTGCAGTCGAGGCAATTTTGGTTCGGGGCGATGGAAAATTGGAAGGCGCGGCGGATATTCGCGGCGATGATGATGCAAGGGGATTTTAAGCTATTTTTGACAATTAAAGTACAATAGTAATTGATAATCAATACTTTACAAATAAAAATATGCAAGATATAGCACCCTTTCCGCGTTGGCGCGTCGAGTACGCTGCGGAAGATGATAAAGATTCGCCTTTCTATGGGCGCACCTACAATGACATGATGTGTAAACATCGAATTTACAATTATTACATTCATCCGCGCTGGGATGGGTTTGGTTCTGAAACCTTATATTTGAAAATTTTATATGCAGATTATGATGAAAATTATTGCATTATAGAAATGATTGGCGAATGGAATGATACGCTTCATAATGACATTGCTATTTTAAAACAAAAAATTTTTGAACCGATGTTGGATAAATCCATTTATAAATTCATTCTTTTGACCGAAAATGTTTTAAATTTTCATGGTTCAGACGATTGTTATTACGAAGAATGGGCGGAAGAATGTCGAGAAGAATCGGGTTGGATTGTGTCGCTCAATACCTTTGACCATGTGGCAGAAGAAATGAATTATATTGGTATTCAACACTTTATACATTATGGTTGGCAATTTAATCATATTGATTGGCGGTTGCACAAGCCTAAAACCTTGTATAAATTAGTAACAGATTGTTTGGAAAATCGTCCGAAAGCAATCGTGAAATATTAGATGTGAAGTTGTTGGATTTGTTGAATTTCTTATCAATAAATCCAACAAATCCAACAAATCCATATCTAATTTTTAAAGTACTGATTTGCCCAATCAATCAATTGTCGCGCCGCAACATTGGGCGTGGCATTTGACACATCTAAAATAAATTTTTGTATAATTGTATTATTATCAAACAATTGCATATAAATTTTATCATAATATTTCAAAGCAACCCGCGTCGCGGTCTCAAAATCGCCTTGATTTAATGCCTCTATTGCGCTTTTCAAAGCCTCTTGACCCAATTTTTTTTGAATTTTCTCAAAAGAAAGGATTAACTCTGCCACATTCGTTTGCGTATAAATAGCAACCAAATGTTTAATACGTGCTTCATTTGGCACCTCAAGATGCACCAAAGTTGCACCTCGCATTTGCGCCCAAAAGCCTGCGGGAATCACCGCCGAGCCAATTGTGCGGCTTTCATTTTCCACCCAAACCCGCCGATTTGGGTCTAATTGTCTAAAAACATCAAATAAATTGTTTTCAAATTGTTCAACAGTAGGTTGCGGCAACTCCCCTATCCAACCAAATGCAGAACCTTTATGATGCGCCAAACCTTCCAAATCAATAATTTGTTCACCTGCCTCTCGTAACTGTTTCAAAATCAATGTTTTACCACAACCCGTTTTGCCACCCAGAATCATAATTTTCAATGGTTTGGATTCAAAAGATTGCGCCACAAGCGTCCGATACGCTTTGTAACCACCAACAATCGTCACCACATCAAAACCAGCCGTTTCCAAAAGCCAACCCATGGAGCTACTCCGTTTGCCGCCCCGCCAACAATGTACAGACACTCGTTTCTGAGGTGCGATTTTCTGTGCCTGCCGAACAAAATTTGCCAATTTCGTCCCAACGAATTCTAATCCCTTTAAAAAAGCATGATTTGCCGACACTTGTTTGTACAGCGTACCCACTTGCACACGCTCCTCATCCGTAAACAATGGAAATGAAATGGCATTTGGCAAATGCCCTTGCGCATATTCTGCGGGCGTTCGGACATCTAAAATTACGCGGTCTGTATAAATTTTTTCTATCTCAACGATGCTTACTTTCTCCATTTTAAAACAATATTTAAATTTAATAAAACAATATTTTTCAAACAAATGATTCGCATTTTATGGCTTTTACAAAAATATATTGCTGCCAAACATCATTTTTTAAAAATATATTTCAATAATACAATTACTAAATTTTTTAATATTTAGACTTTTTAAGGTATTTTGGCTTTCAAATTCATTTATAGCTTACAAATTTTTAATAACGATGTTGAACTTACAGAACGCACCAACAATATACTGCTGCTTTGTTACTATTTATTTAACTTGGGTTATTGCTTGGTAACCATTTATACTTGGCAAAAAATTAATGATT
>JBEEMZ010000278.1:0-6540 GCA_041192405.1 Bacteroidota bacterium
AAACAACAGATTATAAATCAACCCAATTAACATATAAAGCAAAATAATCATACCCAAAATTCAATATTTTTAATAATAGGCTTTGGTTTTGGCTTTTCGCCATTCGATTCAGCCCAATTTCGCAGCGATTCAATATACAAATGCATGGTATCACATTGCGTTGATTTATAATCTGTTGTTTTCAGTTGTTGAATATTATCGCCATGAACTTTCATGATCCAAACATCTTGATTAATTACTTTGCGCGTGTAAGCATTCAATCCCAAACCTGCTAAAAAATTCATCCAGCCAAATTTATAAGTTATTAATGTGTAAACCTTTGTTTTAAAAGGTTTTATAGGCGTGCACGTACTTGTAATCACAAAACCTCGCTCCCAATCGCCATAGATATAATCCACTTGCGTATTATTTGGCATATAAAAATTATCGGTATGTCGCATCGGCAAGCCTTTCGGATTGATGAGTTTATCCGAAAAACCAATACTATCATTCGATTGATCATACGTTACCAAAACACTATCTTCCGTTCGCTCCACTTTCGCCTCAATGCGGATTTGTTTTCTATCCCGAAACCAACCTTTATGCACGAAAACCGTGTGCGGCACATCCATAAAATTTTCAACCAAATCTGTAACATTATTTTCAAAATCAGTCACCATATAATAATGTTTCCAGCCATCGTCAGATTTTAATGGCATCGGATAAGGTGCTTTGTCGGGTGCTTTGTCGCGCCCCATCCAGACCCAAACTAACCCATATAATTCTGCTATTAGAAATTTTTCAACACTTTTATTTGGAATACGCTCTATATGTGGCCCTTCTGACGGAATTTCGACACATTGCCCCTCTGAGTTGTACGACCAACCATGATACGGACACACAATACATTTTTCAATCACGCGCCCTTTGCTGAGTGGCGCATTCCGATGATTACATTTGTCTATAAGCGCGGATAACGCACCTTGCGCATCGCGCCAAATCACAATAGGTATTTCAAATATTTCTATACGTTGCGGTTTATCGGCTTGAAAAGACCCTGATAAACCCGCCGCATACCAACTATTCACTAATAAACCAGATGCTTGATACATGTCATAAGTTTTTTACATTTGTTAAATTTAAAAAATATATCAAATGTAATTATTTGGTTTTTAATTATTTATGCTTGATGATTCTTGTATCTTATGATACTGATTGAGCGCGGGCGGTTCAAAAATTGATTTTTGTCCATCATGCCAAAGTATCGTCACTTTAAGATTATTTACTTTTTGTTTCCCCAAACCGAATAACATGCGCGTATCTCCCATTGCCATAAATCCATTTACAAGTCGCATTTCACGGTATTGTGTTTCAGATGTACCATTTACGTCATACGTGACCCAAACTTTTGTACCAACGGCATCCGTCGAAGTTGTCCGACCGTTTCCAACCAACGAAATACCTATCCATTGTTTATCATAGAGCGTATTCTCATATAATTGCGGCGCACCATATTGATCTGTTACCAGAATATCAGCATCACCATCATTATCAAAATCTGCTGCCGCAACCCCTCGTGTATTTTTCTGATGCGTAAAACCCACTTTATCAGCAACATCTAAAAAATCATGTCCAGCGTTGTTCATAAAAATACCATCTTTTTCATCTTCGTAAATACAACAGCCTCGAATATCTGCCCATTTATCTGCGTAACTATGAATTTCAGGACTCGTGCGCGCAATTTGCGCTTGGTAGTACCAATAATCGACTCGTTTCGGATATTTTTTATCCCAACTATCATTTGTCATGCCATTCGCTTGAATCACATCAGGATAGCCATCCAAATTTAAATCGGCAATTGCCGCGCCCCAACCAAATCTATTTGGGTTTAATAAGTTTTTGGCAGCAGCTTGTTCTTTAAAATTACATTTTGTTGCATTGTCTTGCGTGTGATTCATCCACAATAAACTCCCTTCTGCTTGCATCGCATGATGAACATTACTAATATAAATATCTTCTTTGCCGTTTCTATCCAAATCCATAATGCTTGTATTCATACCTTTATAGGTATCTAAACCCAAATCTCCATAATATTGCCCTTGTTGACGCTCGAAAAACTGACCTTTATGGTTCAAATAACAGTCATCGCGTCCAAAATCATTCGCAATATAAATATCTGTAAAACCATCATTGTTAAAATCAGCCGTTCCAATTGCCAAACTCCAGCGTGTTTCTTTCAATTTCGACAATTCGGTAGGCATTAATTTAAATATTTCACCATTTGTCGAGCCTAAAAGTAAGTGATTTTCACCACCATTATTGGCATTATGCCATGACTCATGCATGAAATGATACATGCGTCGGTCTCCTGCATAACGCGGTTGAGGCATTTTAAAAGGGTTCAAAGGCACTTTTTCAGTACCATAATCGGGCAAATAAGGCGGTAAAGTATTGCCAATCAGTAGGTCTAAACGCCCATCTTTATTAAAATCAAACGCATTAGCGGTCAAACAAACCGTGTTATCTTGATTCAAATAGGGTATTTCGACTCGTTTAAATGACAATTTTTTATCAGGTATCATGCGATTTTCAAAAAGATGCGATTTTCCAAACGCAAAACCGACAAATAAATCTTTATCGCCATCATTATCGTAATCAAAAAAGAAGGCAAATCCAGGTAAACCATTTGTTTTTTCATCTTCTAAAAACGGCTCGAGGTCAGGAATAGCCACTTTTTCAAATCTAAATTGTCCTTTATTCAAATGTAATTTGCAACGCCAATCTTTAGTTTTTAAAGGTTGCGTCAAAAACACGTCGGGCAATCCATCTAAATCCACATCCGCAACCGCCGCCGCATCGCCAACTGATAAAATCCATTTCGCAACATGCGCCACCCGAGGGTCTGTTTGATTTAAAATATCACTTTTTGCGCTGGATAAACCACTTTGAGCTTCGGGAATTGCCCGCAAATTGAATTGTCCAATTCGTTTGCTTTCCTGCATTTGTGGTAATCGAAATGCAAATAAAACAGGTAAACAAATGCTTGAAATTACAAAAAAACGAGTGAACCAATTTTTTGCATCATTTGCGTAAAAAGATAAACCATTGGTTTTCAATTGTTTAAAATGAAAGTATAAAAATCGCGTCATTGCAACCGTCAAGCCCGCAAAGAAAAATGTATATAAACTAAATTTCAAATGAAAAAGAAAATCTAATAAAGCTAAACAAAAACCAACCATTATTTGTTGTTTTTTATCGTTCGGACTCGTCGCAGGATCCGTTATCATATAAAAAGAAAATAAATAAAAGGCAGGTGAAGTCAATGCACCCACAAAAAGCGTATCAAATGGTATCACAAAACGCATCACATACGCTCGAAGTAGCGTGAAAAGTGTGAAAAATAACAAAAAAGAGCCTATCAACCAACCTCGATGAATGCGCTTGACAAAGAGTAACACTGCGCCTGTCAAGACGAACGCGCCCATAATCCAAGCACTTTGCGCACTGCCATACCATTGATAGCTGGGCGCAAGCGTTATAAATTCATTTCCCAACAATATACACACGCAAATTCCAAACAAAGAGGGATTAAAAAAATGTTTTCCTTTATAGGTCAGCAAATATTTTGAGCCAACTGTGGCTAAAATAGGAACCCATAAATATTGAAATCCATAGGAATAATTGACTAAAATGGACAAAGAAGTGCATGAAATCATTGCCGAAAGTGGAAATGACCATTTTCCGTAGAAAATACCGCGCAAAAACACGTCTAACAATGAACCTACGGCAATTAGTAAAACGACTTGTTCAGGTTTACGGCTAAATCCTAAAACGGTTAAACCAAGAATTACGTATAACGATAATAAACCATAAACAGTCCAACGCACATCTTTTAAAGGCGGCGGTAAAAGCGTCCCTTGCCATGTTGAAAACGGATAATAGAGTGATGTCATCTGTTTGTATTTTAATTGGTTTGGTTATCGAAAACACATCGCAAAGATTCTTATACAAAATAAAATATAATCAAATTACCGAAAAGGTGAAATTTTATACTTCATTGCCGCAAAGGTAAACCATTTTTGGAAAAAACAAAACTTAGGTACAATTTTCATAAATTTTTGAACATAATTAAATTATCATTGTTTTGAAGCTACAATCGAATGCCTGTATGCTTCGTAGAATGAAAAATCATCTCATGTCCAGGCATGTTTTTGGCGATTTTCAACCATTCGCGCCAATCAATATAATTGTCTTCGGGGTCTTTCCACTTCGGAAGGTCGTAAAAAGTGACCCAAGGATATTGATGATGCAAACCATGTTTACTCGTATTGTAAAGAACGTATCTTTCAACCCATTTTGGAAAAACTACAGACCGACAAAAAATAGATTGCTCTATATAACGCACTGGTTTTAAAGGAGTTATCTCAATATCGTGATAATCCAAATGCGTATGTTGACTCAATAAAATGGGGTCTGATATGAAGAAAAATAAAAATATGGCTAATAGCCAACATTTAAAAAAAACAGTTCCAAAATAACTTATCAACCCGACAAATACAAATAAAATAAAAAAAACACTCAATGCGTGCTTCATCTGACTTTTGAAATCGGGGAATAAGCGTTTTAGGCGTTTTAAATTCCAAAATGTTTGAAGTGCAAACGATATTGCAAAAATTGGTACCCAATACTTCCAACAAAAATTGATTAATTTAATTTGGACTTTGGAAAGTTGTTCAAAGGTAATTTCTGGCATTGTAGGGTCTTTTTCGCGCCAACCTGTCCATTTGTGATGTGCATGATGCACCTGCTGCCAAGGGTAATAAGGCAATAAACAAAACAGTGAAGCAACATGCCCGAAAAAAGCACTACCCTTTTTGAACGGCATGAATCCATGATGTCCCAAATCATGCTCTATGAAAAACCATTGTAACATATTGATTGCCAATAAGTTTTGTCCTATAAACCAAATCAATAGGTTCTCTGACAACGATAAATAAATAGCGAAACTTGAAAAGCATAGTTGCCAAGTTAAAATGATAGATGAGTAAAAAGTATTTCTATATGGGTTGAATTGATTTAATTCATTTTTAACTTCCATAATATTTATTTTTTGTTCAATTAGTTAATCGGTGCAAAATAAACGAATTTTTATTTGTTCCAAACTGAATCTTTTATTTTCGAAGTAAAAAATGCGCACATTTTGGTATGTACGCATTTTTAGAGGAAAATAAATTGCCCCTTCCTGTAATAAACGCTATTCGTATATTTTATAATCAATTAATTATCAATTATTTATAAAATAAATTGGTATGAGTATCATTGCTCACAATTTAATGAGGTAGTTTTTTTTGTACTAAACCATACGTCCATGTGCCTAAAAGCGCACTCAATGTAGTAACAATCACAACACCAAAACCACTTCCAATTTGTGCATATAATGGGCCAGGACAAGCACCCGTCAACGCCCAACCAAAACCAAAAAGCAATCCACCATAAATATTGCCTTTGCTAAAAACTTTTGGTTCAAAGGTAATATCCTCATTAGCAATTGTTTTTACATTAAATTTTTTTATCAAAAAAACGGAAATCACTCCAACTATGACAGCCGTTCCAATCACGCCGTACATGTGAAACGATTGAAAACGAAACATTTCTTGAATCCTAAACCATGAAATAATTTCAGATTTGACGGCAACAATGCCAAATGCAATTCCAATGAGCAAATATTTTAAATTGTTAATAACCATTTTAAATTCTTTTTAAAATAAATTTACAACTATTTTAAATTGTTTTTAGAGTTAAAATCAAAATTTACAACGTTTGTCGAATGATTTAAATCTACAAACGCGCCGAAGTAGAAGCATCTATCAAACTCAATAAAGTTGGCAAGCCAAGCCAAGTCATTGCAATTCCGCCTATCATAAAACAAATAGTTGCTATTAAAGACGGCAATTGTAACATCGAAAGTCCTGTAATCGCATGTCCAGAGGTGCAGCCATTCGCATAGCGCGTTCCAAAACCGACCAAAAAGCCCCCGCCAACAATAAAAATAAAGCCGCGTAACGTCAATAACGATTCAAATGAGAATAAATCGGAAGGCATCAAACCATTAAAATTTGTAATACCACTCGCCACTAATTCATTGCGTGTAGCGTCAGCGATTTGAATGGGATTGCCTGTTGTTAAAAATTGGGTTGCGATGAAACCACCTAACAAGATACCTACAACAAAAAATAAATTCCAAGCTTCTTTTTTCCAATCATATTTGAATAAATCAAGGTTTGCAGGCACCACTGCCGCACATACATGTCGCAAAGACGACGAAATGCCAAATTTTTTATTGCCTATTAATAAAAGCATTGGTACAGTTAAACCAATTAAAGTGCCTGCTATTGCCCAATGCCAGGGTTGTTTTATTATTTCTAACATATTTTTGCATGAATTTTTATCTCTGTTATGAATTCTTTTACATAATTTACCTTTTTTGGTTTTTACCTTGACCTTTGGTGGTTCAGCTATAACACCCTTGTCACCCTTTAGGTCACCCTTTAGGTCACCCTT
>JBEEMZ010000279.1:0-6529 GCA_041192405.1 Bacteroidota bacterium
GCTAAACAATTTGTGTTAAATGATAAAAACAAACAATTAGTAGAATTTAAAGGTGGACATTTGCAAGGTTTAGATATAATGAAAGAAAAATATGTGAAAAGCATTCAAACTTTTTTAGAAAAAGTTTTAAATTAAGGTTGGTTAGTTTAATTTTTCCCGCAGATTTTCGCAGAAAAAGAGTCCAAAAGAAAATCTGCGGGAAAAAATAGATAGATAATCCATTATTTACATCTTAAATCTTTAACAACTCAGTAGTGTAGTTAGTTGATAAACTAACCAACCAACCAACCAACTTAAAATTTAGCAAACCGAATAGCCGTTGCTTTTTCGCCCTCTATGATGGGAACAATAAAATAAACGCCTGAGTTAAACTGCACCACATCCGTCTGAAAACGATTCACGCCTTTGATGACATTTTTAGAAATACTCATCACTTTTTCACCGATTGAATTGAATATTCCTAACTCGACCTGTCCTACTATTTTACTAACTAATTCCACATTGACGAAGGTTGAACTCGGATTTGGATAAATCGTTTTAACACTCACAGAGGTTTCTGCCCCTTGATTTGAATTATTACCACCTTTCCACACTGGAATAGCTACTGTAACCGTATTGTTAGAACGATTTTTATCGCCTGGATTCGATGAATAGACATTCGCTATTGCATTAATTGCTGCATTATTATTCAATGTATAGACTTTCAAATTTAAAGTTGCAGCTTCACCCGCCTTCAAATCTAAGGTCCATTGTTGGAAAAACAAGTTATATTCACCCGCCGTTGCTACATTTTTGCCGCCATAACTGGTATTTTCAGGCAATTTAAAATCAATAACCGCAGGTTTAGCATCTGTATCACCAATATTTTTAACTTGCAACGTATAATTAATATAATCAAAAATTTTATACGAAGACTCATCTGTTGCCATTGTCAAAGCCAAATCTACCCCTTTGCCTGTTGTTTTTTCGACAAGCACCTCAAAAACACAATTTGTTTGATTATTACGCAAATCTTTTCCGATATAAGTCACTTTGGTTGTACCTAATCGAAAAGTATCGCCCGAATGATAACGAGATTCTAAGATGACTTGATTATCGCAATTATCGCTAAACAATGGATTGCGCCAAAAAGCAGCAGCTACAGAATCTGTCGTCGTCACTTTGACCGTCTCTGGGCAATATAATAAAGCAGGCGGCGTACCATCATTCGCACAATCTTTTTTCTTATTAGGCAATTTCAAAACCGCTTCATCATCTTCCGTTGGCACGTCTCCCACATTGTTATTGGGTTGAGAATCAAGGTCTTCGGGTGATTGGGCTTGCACTTGCACCAATCGAGCGAAGGGCGTTGTGTCCATCACAAAAACACGAAGTTGCAATTTGGCACTATCACCTGCGGGTACTCTGCCAATATCCCAAAGCCCGCCCCATACCGAATAATCGCCTTTGGTCGCTTGATTCAATCCGCCATAAACCAATGAACCGCGTACAATCGGCGCACTGACCACTACTCTATCAGCGTCTGCATTGCCTCGATTCCATAAGGTCACGTTAATCACAATATTCGTAAGAGCCTTTAAGGTATCATGATCGGATGTAATACCCATTTCTAAATCAGGTTTTCGATTGTTGGATTGCGCATGGATGCAATATGCGACCTGCGACCATATTAAAATGGTTATGAATAAATGTTTGCCCATAGAAAATAAGTTGTTTGCTTGATTATGGTAACTGTAAATAATTAAAATCGAAGCACAAAATTATGCCTTTTTTTAAAAAAACAATCATTCTTTTAACACTTTAACACAACTTTTTAATACATATATTTTATTTAATTCAAAACTATATGTATATTTTATGTTTTTATGCAAAATAATATATGTATTTTTTAATAAATTCAATTTATTGATATTGTGTATCGTACTTTAGTTTCTTGATTTTGGCTTTGGAAAGTTGTAATTTTTCAAAGCCAAAATTACAGAACCACTTATCTTAAATCATTAAAAATCAATTCATTCCGAACCTTATATTTTTAAACCAAACCTTCCAAATCGCCGCCTTTGGCGAATAATTTGGAGACTTTTTCAGCAACTTTTTTATCTGGAATCAAAACAGGCGCGTGATGCGGTTTTACACGGGCATCTATGACGAGCGCGCCGCGACAGCCCCAATGTTTAAACATCGTAAACGAACCGACACCATATAGATCATGTGAAGGATTCGCCCGCGTGAATGTAACCCATACAAAATTATTAATGGTCGCAACGGCAAAATCGCTATCATCCACCATTAAAATCAAGGGAATATGGCGCAAATCAAAATTTTCTAAATATTTGCAAAGCGATTCTGCTTGTTTTCCTGCTTCAACTGCCTCCAAAAATGGCGGACAGCGAATGGCTAAAATGCCTTGTTGAATAAATTTGGGATTATCCATGCCTGCGGGCAGGGTAAAATTTTTAGGCAAAACGGCTTTTAAGTTCCGACGGGGCGCACCACAACATGCCATAACCACTTTTGAACCCTCATTCCATCCTGAACCAGAATAATCTAAAGTGTCAATCGTTGTTCGAGTTTGAAAATGCAAATCACGCGTCCAATCCACTCTTTCCAAAAAATGATTGAAAAAAACTCGAATATCTTTTGTTGTCAAATCAGCTGCATCACCTTCTGCTGCGATCCATAAAAATTTTGCCAAAGAGGTTTGTCCAGAACCGAGAATACGATTCGCAATGGTCAAAATTTCTTCAGGTTTGCGCTCGCGGAAAGGCATATATCGCTCCTTGCCAATTGCTAATAACAATGGATGCACGCCCGCCGCATCTACTGCGTGGATTTCAGTAACGCCAGGGAATTCCTGCGGAGTCAACGGTTTCACTAATTTGTGAATCATGTAGCCAAAGGACGAATCTTCCGCAGGCGGGCGACCCACCACTGTAAAATGCCAAATGGCATCCCGCCGATGGTACACCTTTTCGACGCGCATCACAGGAAAATCGTGTTTTAAACTATAATAACCTAAATGGTCTCCAAACGGACCTTCAGGTTTTTTTGTTCCTCTTAAAATCGTCCCTGTTATACAAAAGTCTGCATCAGAAGATATTACATGTTCATTTTGTTTTGCATATCTGAACCGACGACCATTTAACATGCCCGCAAAGGTCACTTCGGGCAAACCTTCTGGCAATGGAAAAATGGCTGATAACGCATGACTCGGCGGGCCACCCACAAAAATAGAACATTTAAAGGGCTCATTTCGACGATTGTATTTTTCATGGTGAACGCCTATACCACGATGAATTTGATAATGTAAACCAACTTCTTCATTCATAATATACTGATTACCAGATAGTTGAATCCGATACATACCGATATTGCTTCCCATGATACCTTTTTTATCAGGGTCTTCTGTATAAACTTGTGGTAACGTTATGAATGCACCGCCATCCATACTCCATGATTTAATTTGTGGTAATTTATCAATCGTAGTAGTGCCATAACTCATTGGAGACCAACGAAATGGAACGCGCATCGGTAATGCTTTCAATGCCGTAAAAGGTGCAGATGCATAATGGAATGGTTTTCTTAAAAATTCAGTTGGATCCAGTTTTAATCGAATGACTTTTTCGACCTGTTTGATGGTTTTTCGGAATAAAAAATCGGTTCGTTGAGGTGTTCCGTACAAATTACTCAATGCTGGAAAGGGTGAACCTTTGACTTTTTCGAATAATAATGCGGGACCGCCCGCTTCATAAACGCGCCGATGAATTTCTGCCATTTCCAAATCTGGATCTACTTCAATCCGAATGCGGCGCAATTGATTGGTTTTTTCCAAATCAATCGCCGCTTCTTTTAAACTCTTATAAGACATATATTTAATATTTTAGTTGATAGAATTCGACACAATTAAAAAATAAATTCGTGAAAAATTCGTGAAATTTATGGCAAAATAAAACGTATTTTTCGCCTTCTTAACCCATTTATCGTTCAAATTGTTTGAAATTTTATAAAAAATATTGATAATCAATATGTTACAAATGTTGCCGATTGCCTTCCAAAATGCTTTAAAAGCACAATTAGGAGATGAATATACAGAATTGGAGCATGCTTTGAGCCAAAATACGCCTGTTTCCATTCGTTTTAATGCAAAAAAAAAAGCAAGTATCCTTCAAACTTTGTTGCCGACACAAACACCTGTTGCGTGGTATCAACAAAGTGCGTATTTGTCCAATAGACCGATTTTTACGCTTGACCCTGCATTTCATGCGGGCGCGTACTACGTGCAGGAAGCAAGTAGTATGTTTATTGGGGAAGCCTTGCGGCAAAGCATTGATACCCATAATTCATTGTCAATCATTGATTTATGCGCTGCGCCTGGCGGGAAAACGACTTTATTAGCCGATACCGTTTCAGATACGAGTTTAATTTTGGCAAATGAAATCATTAAAAATCGGTTCGATATTTTAAAAGAAAATATTCAAAAATGGGGTTATCCGAATGTACACGCACTTCGATATGATACCGATATTTTGAAAAAAGGCTTAGAAAATTTATTCGATGTCGTCTTGACGGATGCACCCTGTAGTGGCGAAGGGCTTTTTCGCAAAGACCCGAATGCCATTAAAGAATGGTCACCTGAAAATGTCAATACATGTGCGGCACGACAAAAACGCATTTTAGCCAATGCGGTTCATTTGTTGAAAGCGGGCGGTATTTTATTATATTCGACTTGTACTTATAATGATTTTGAAAATATGGATAATGTTGCTTGGTTAACTGAAACTTTTGGTTTAGAATCGGTGCGCCTTCAGCTTCAAAAAGATTGGGGCATTGTTGAAAAAAAGGCAAGTATTCCATCTGGTAATGAAGCTGGAAACATCACAGGATTTGGGTATCAATTTTACCCACATCGAGTACAAGGCGAAGGTTTTTTTGTAAGCGTTTTCAAGAAACCAATGCAAAAAAAGGAGGGTCAACCTTATAAAAGTTCAAAAAAAAACAATTTTGATTTTAAAAATTTGACTAAACTACCTTTAAAGCAAATGGAGATTGTAAAAAACTATTTTGATACACCTGATAATTTTGATTTCTATCAAAAAACAAGTGGTCAAATCCTGTGTTTTCCAAAGGCTCAACAGTTTTTATTGAAACAAATTGCGAATATTTTACCTGCACATTCCTTTGGTTTGGAGATTGGTATTTTTAAAGGCAATGATTTTATTCCAACACATGAATTTGCTTTGAGTACCGTTATTTCAAAAAAATTGCCTCATCTTGATTTAAACCGAGACCAAGCATTGCATTTTTTGAAAAAAGAAAGCCCTACTTTGGATGAAATTCTGAAACAAGGTTGGTATTTGGCGCGATATGAAGGTTTAAATTTAGGTTGGATGAAGGTTTTAAACAATCGAATCAATAATTATTTGCCAAAAGAATTTAAAATCAGAATGAGCATTGATGCAAACACATAGATACATAGGACACATAGATTTGGAACACATAGGTAAATAGGATATATAGAACGTTGAAAATCAATCATCTATGTGTCCTATGTACCTATGTGTTTGCAATTACGCAGTTTTAATTTTTGCGATGGCTTCTAAGCCTAATTCTTGAATACTCACTTCACGCATTTCCACTTTTCTAATTTTACCTGTCACGGTCATCGGAAAACTATCTGTAAATTTGATGTATTGCGGAATTTTATAGTGCGCAATCTGCCCTTGACAATAAGATTTAATCTCGTCGGGCGTAACAATTACGCCTTCTTTGACCCGAATCCATGCCATCACTGCTTCCCCGTATTTCATATCAGGAACACCTATTACTTGTACATCACTGATGGCGTGATGTTTATACAAAAATTCTTCAATTTCTCGCGGATAAATATTTTCGCCGCCGCGAATAATCATATCTTTAATCCGACCTACAATTTTAACATAACCTTCTTCATCCATCACTGCCAAATCGCCCGTGTGCATCCAACGCGCCACATCAATAGCACCACGAGTTGCGTTTTCATTCGCCCAATAACCCAGCATAACACTATATCCACGTGTACAAAGTTCGCCGCTCACATTACGTGCAACGGTCAAACCCGTTTCTGGGTCAATAATTTTGACTTCCAAATGAGGATGCACTTGCCCAACGGTACTCACTTGCTTGTCCAAAGGTGTACCAATGCGCGTTTGCGTACTGACAGGACTCGTTTCAGTCATCCCGTAAGCGATTTCCATTTCAGTCACATGCATCAAACTTTGCACTTTTTTCATCACTTCTATCGGACAAGGTGAACCTGCCATGATACCCGTGCGCAAACTTTTTAAGTTAAATCGTTGAAAATCAGGCAAATCAAGTTCGGCAATGAACATGGTTGGCACACCATATATAGCAGTCGCTTGCTCTCTTTCAACAGCTTCACGACTTTCTTTGCGAGCTCTTCGTTGACATGCCAACGATGTCGAAACTCTTCATCTTCTTTTTTAGACAAATTCATATTTATTTACAATTAAGAAAATTATAATTTAAAAAA
>JBEEMZ010000280.1:0-6403 GCA_041192405.1 Bacteroidota bacterium
GAATTGTCTTCAGTTTTCCAATTTCCAATCAAGGATTTTTAAAGCTGCTGCAAATTGCTAAAATATTGATTTATAATAGTTTATAAAAAAAATAATTTAAAATTTAAAATAATTAATTTTATAAATTACTGAAAATCAATATTTTAGAAAACCGAAAATCCTGAAAATTTTCGTTCAGACCTACGAATTTTGGATTGTCGCGCCAACTCGCTGCGCCCGCAATGCAGCAGGCATTGATGCCAATCCACCTATGATAATAACTGTTAATGCGACGATTGGAAAATCATTTAAACGCATCGAAACAGGATATCGTTGTATGAAACCCGCCGATAATGGAATGAGTCCATTGGGCAAGGCGTGATGTAGGGCATTCAACCCAATCGCTAACACAACACCTACGAGAATACCCATTAAACATAATAAAAATCCTTCATTCAAAAAAATGCGTCGAATTAAACGGTCGTCCGCGCCCATCGCTCGCAAAACGGTAATATCTTGTTGTTTTTCCAATACCATCAACCATAAAGTACCAACCATATTGAAGCCAATTAACAGAATCGTCAGACTTACAATGGAATACGCAAGCCATTTTTCCATATTCATCAATTTCATCAAAGCGGCATCTTGTTGAAGGCGGTCTTTAACGACAAATTTTTCACCTACAATTTGTTTGATTTGTTTCAAAATGGGGGCAGGTGAAACGCCTTTTTGTAATTTAATTTCGAGTGCGCTCAATTCATCGGGCGCGTTCAAAATATCTTGCACAAAGTCTAATCCTGTTATAACATATTGATTATCAAAGTCTTGTTGAATGATGAAAGCACCCGTCGGGTAGGTCAATCGTTTGTTAAAGGGTTGATCCAACGCGCTGACATCGCCCCGTTTCGGCATATAAACGCTCAAAGGCGTAATTTGATTGTCCACTGAAATCCCTAACTGCCCATACAAACCACCGCCAACCACCGCATAAGATTTGTCGTCGTCGCCGAGCGCGAAATGCCCTTGCACGACCGCCGAATCCACAGGATTCACGTGTTGAAAACGCTTATCAACCCCTTTCACAATCCCAAATGCTTGCGATTTATTGTATTCAAATAACGCACTTTCCTCAAGTGTTTGTGCGATTTCGACGACTCCTGCGATTTTGCGAATGGCTGAAATTTGGGCAGTATCCGTTTTGAAAGTCTTACCTTTGAGGAGCGAAACCTTCACATCTGGATTAAATTTCCCAATCATACCCGAAATCAGGTCTTCAAAACCGTTGAACACGGATAATATCAGCAACAACGCCGCCGTACCAAGCGCAAGCCCGAAAACCGAAATGCTCGTAATAATATTGATAGCATTAAAACTTTTTTTACCAAAAAGATACCGTTGTGCAATGCGGAATGGCAGATTCATAGCGAAATGATTATATTTGTAATGTGTCATTATGATGCAATTGAAACGCGGATGACACGGATTTGAGTTGATTTTTTTGAACAATGTTCAAAATCTGGGCAAAAATAAAAAAAAATCGTGTAAATTTCGCCCAAATTTGGATAATCAAACATTGACTCATTCAAAAAAATTTAAAACGATGGCAAAAGATACGCCACTTTGGGAAGTTTTTATCCGCAGCCGACAGGGTTTAGACCATAAACATGTGGGCAGTTTGCATGCGACCGATGCAAAAATGGCACTGCAAAATGCTCGGGATGTCTATACGCGGCGCATGGAAGGGGTGAGTATTTGGGTCGTCGAGTCGAGTCAGATACACGCGTCGAACCCTGATGAGAGTGAACCGTTATTCGACCCTGCGCAAGATAAAATTTATCGGCATCCGACATTTTATAATGTGCCTGATTCGATTACGCATATGTAAAAAATTAAATATGATTGAAAAGTTGTTGGATTATACGCTTCGATTGGCGGATACTGCGCTGATTTTGGGGCATCGTTTGTCGGAATGGTGTGGTCACGCGCCTGCGTTGGAACAGGATATTGCATTGTCAAATATTGCCCTTGACCACATTGGACAGGCTCGAAATTATTATCAATACGCTGCCAAAATTCAAAATCTTGGCAAAACCGAAGATGATTTAGCTTATTTTCGAGATGAACGAGCGTACCGAAATGTGTTGTTAGTCGAGTTGCCGAATGGCGATTTTGGCAAAACACTTGTGCGACAATTTTTATATGATGCGTATCATCTACCTTTTTTGAGCGCGTTGCAGGATTCCAAAGATGAACAATTGGCGGCGATTGCGGCGAAATCGCTCAAAGAAGCGCGGTATCATTTGCAATGGTCTTCGGAATGGGTGATTCGGCTGGGCGATGGGACGGAATTCAGTCATCAACGCGTGCAAAATGCATTGAATGAATTGTGGCGATTCACGGGTGAACTCACTGCACCGAATGTAACCGATTCATTTTTAATGAGTTATGAAATTGCAGTAGATTTAAATATCATTCGTCCGATATGGGAAAAGACGGTTTCCGATGTTTTGAAACAAGCTACTTTGTCCGCGCCGACTCAAAAGTGGATGCAAAAAGGGGGCAAAGAAGGTATTCATACGGAATCTTTGGGTTATATTTTGGCGGAAATGCAGCATTTACAACGCACTCATCCCAATTGCACATGGTGATAAATCAAATTTGGCAACTCCTCGAAACCGTTTGCGACCCCGAAGTGCCTGTTTTGAGCATTTTGGATTTGGGGATTGTCCGCGACGTGACCGAAATCAAGGGTCAATTGGTCATTCAAATCACGCCGACTTATTCGGGTTGCCCCGCAATGAATGTGATTGAAATGGAAATTCGAGCCACTTTGTGGGAAGCGGGCTTTAAAAATGTTTTAATTCAATCCGTTTTGAAACCCGCTTGGACAACGGATTGGCTTTCCGAAAATGGAAAACGCAAGTTGGAAAAATATGGCATTGCGCCACCTGTAACGGCTTCTGGTCATGTAGGAACATTGTTTGGGCGAAATCCCGAAGTCAAATGCCCACAATGTGGGTCGAAAAAGACTGAAATGGTGAGTTTATTCGGCTCGACCGCTTGTAAAGCGTTTTATAAATGTTTGGATTGCTTAGAACCATTCGATTATTTTAAATGTTTGTGATGTGGATTTGTTGGATTTGTTGGATTTTCTGGATTGTATCAAAAATTCAGAGAGTCAAACAAATCCAACAAATCCACCTTTAGAAAATTCGCATTAAAACAAATACCACTATGAGAGAAGATTTTTTACATTATCTTTGGAAAACGCGTCATTTCAATCAACAAAATCTCACGTTAACAACGGGCGAAACGCTATTCGTCGTTGATACAGGTTCGCATAATCAGGATGCGGGTCCCGATTTCCAACAAGCACGCCTTCGCATTGGCGATACGTTATGGATTGGTCAAGTCGAAATGCACCTTTGTGCTTCGGATTGGTTTCGTCATGGACATGATAAAGACCCTGCTTATCAAAATGTTATTTTGCATGTGGTTTATGAAGCCGATGAAAATATTGTTTTGCGACTCGCAACCAAAGATACACCTGCGCAATATCTGCCCTGTTTGGAATTAAAAGACAAAATTCCGAGCCATATTTTCCAAAAATATTGGGGTATGATGCAGACGAAGGCTTGGATTCCATGCGTGGCACATTTTCCAACGGTATCATCATTTACACGGGCGGCTTGCTTAGACCCGTTAGTAGTGGAGCGTTTGGAACAAAAAGTTTTAATTATTGAACAATCTTTGGACGAAAATAAACAGGATTGGGAAGAGACTTTTTATCAAAAAATGGCTCGCGCTTTCGGCTCGAAAATCAATATGGAACCGATGGAACAATTAGCACGTTCGATTCCACATAAGATTTTGGCAAAACATAAAGATAATTTATTTCAATTGGAAGCAATATTATTTGGTCAAGCGGGCTTTTTGAATCAATCGTTTTCAGATACGTATCCTAATTTATTGGCAAAAGAATATCGTTTTCTGAGTCATAAACATGGTTTAAAACCGATTAGCTCTACGGGTGTGGAGTGGAAATTTTCTAAAATCCGTCCGCCTAATTTTCCAACCATTCGTTTAGCGCAATTTGCCAATTTGGTGCATCATTCCGTGCATTTATTTTCAAAAATCCTTGAAAAAGAAACCGTTACAGAAGTGGTTGAATTATTGGAATCGGGCATAAGTGATTATTGGACAACACATTATATATTTGATACGGCTTCTATTCAAAAACCAAAATCGTTTGGTATTAAAGCGATTCAAGTCGTTTTGTTGAATACCGTGATTCCTTTTTTGTTTTTGTATGGAAAGCTGAAAGGGTTGCCGACGTTTAAAAATCGGGCTTTGGATTGGTTGGAGACGTTGCCTGCTGAGGAGAATCAAATTATTGAAAATTGGAAAGCGTTGGGGATGTGTGCGCAATCGGGCGCGGAATCACAGGCGTTGTTGCAGTTGAAAAATCATTATTGTGATAAACAGAAATGTTTGGAATGTAAGATTGGACATAGTATTTTGCGGCAACACACATAGGGACATATGGAATATAGGTTTTGAAACACATAGGGACATATGGAACATAGTTGCTTGATTTTCAATGCTTTATATCCCTATGTGTTTGAAAATTTTAATTTAATTCTTTTAATAATGTTTCTGCCTTTGCACGCTTCCAAACGTGACTGTAACTTAACCATTTTTGTAAAGATTGCTTCGCTGCTGCCTTGTCGTTCAGCTTAATTTGTGCTAACGCGATGTACCAAATCGCTTCATCCTTTCCTAATTCATTCGCTTTTTGTAAATGCTGAATTCCTGTAAGATATTGAGGTTCAGGAAGATACAAATGACATAATCCATAATAATAAAAATCATCTACGCTTTTCGGCTCTATTTTTTGGAGGAATGTCAACGCTTTTTCAAACTCTTGCCGACTATACGCGGTGTGAAATGCTTGTAAATTTTCCGCCATTGCATGATTGCCCTCTTTTCGGACTTGCGGTATCATCACATGTTCCGCAAGGTCTTGATTAACGCGTGTTTCCAAATCTGAAACAGCATTATTGGAAATCGGTTGTGCGGATTGATGCCAATAACCCGCGCCGCCAAGCATCAAAAGGACGGCTGCTGCCTTCAAAAAGGGCAGCAAACGCACTTTTGCAAGCCCAATTTGCGGTTTTTGCGGTTGATACAAACCTTGAGTTTGCAAAAAATGTTCATAATCTTGTCGAATCATTTTGTCGAAAAGAGCTTTTTCGAGCCGATTTTCAGCCGATTCAGATAGTAAATTTTCTTTATATTGTTGTACTTGTTGAAACATTGATGATTGATGATTTGATGTATTAATAAATAATGGACTGTAAAAATGTTATAAAGCGTCTTGAAAATAGCCTTTTAATTTTTTGCGACACGTCAAAGCCTCTACTCGAATCGTACCTGCGGCTTTTTGTTCCATCTGCCCGATTTGTTTCCATTGCAAATCATCGCTATAATGTTGATTCATCAACGCTTTACAACGCTCGCATAAACGCGCAAAGGCTTTCCGAAATGCTGTCATAACTTCTTCATTATCAATGATTTGCGCAATATTGTCGTCCGTTGTGTTCAAATCCAAATTATATGCTGTTGGCAAGGTTGGGTCAACAAAAACTAAATGTTTCGATTTGCCACTTGATTTGACATAATTTTGCCAACTTTGTGTTTTAAACAAAGATGCTAAATTGTTGTAATCTAACTTGCCCGCGATTAAATCTTCTCTGAATTTCAACAAAACATCCATCACGACTTCATGTGCATTGTCGGAAGATGCGCCATATTTGTTCATCAACAAATCGCGGCAAGGTGCATATTGGGTTTCAAATATTTTTTTAACTAATGTTTCATCACTGTTATCGCGTAAGCGGAGGCGTAACGTTTCAAATTCATTGGCGGTTAAACCAAAGTTTTGATGGTTCACCACTTTCATTGGAACACGCTTATAATCTTTTTGGAAAGGATATGTTAGCATAAACGATGTATTTTTCTTTTTTGAATTGTTTACAATTATGAGCATCATTATAATCTCAAAAACCTTAAAATGTTAGTGAATTAAAATATATAAATAAAATATTTTAATTTAAGTAATTGATTGTCAATGATTTATTTTTTAAATAAAAAAATATTTATAAAAAATTTTAACGCAAAATCACTTATTTGCTTTTAAATACGAAAGCAAGTAACAACAAAATATGGAAACTTGCAGTCGAAATTCACTCATTTATTTCATTTTTTAATCATTCAGTCATGCAATTCAAATTCAAATTTGCAAGCCTTTTCACCTTGATGATGGTGTTCTTTTTGGCAACCGCGCAAAATGTTATGGCGCAAAAATCACTTGAACCTGTCGCTTCGATTCAAGCCGCACCAAAAATTTCCTTACAGGAATTGG
>JBEEMZ010000281.1:0-6368 GCA_041192405.1 Bacteroidota bacterium
AAAAAATTGCAATAAATTTGCTTCCGAATCGGTTCTGATGACTTCTTCTTAAAATGGTGAAAACAAATCTACGAAAATGTTGTTTTGAATTATGAATTATTTACATTAAACTGTTTTGATTATAACAATATAACAAAAATTCAAAATGTTTAAATCCATAGAATCCAAAATATTAGATATTGCCGCCGCGCAAGTAACCGTTCAAAATTGGCAAAAAAATGGTCTTGAAATCGTTTTCACAAATGGCTGTTTTGATTTGTTGCATTACGGGCATGTGCGTTACCTTGCGGAAGCGTGCGCCTTAGGTGATAAACTGATTGTGGGACTGAATTCGACAGCTTCGGTGCGTCGGCTCAAAGGAAATCATCGCCCGATTAATGACGAATTGACGCGTCAAACCGTTTTAGCGGCGTTACAAAGTGTTGATTTAGTCGTTGTATTTGAATCAGATACGCCTTATGATTTAATTGATATATTGAAACCTGATATTTTAGTGAAAGGCGGCGATTGGCAACCCAATCAAATTGTCGGTTCTGAATTAGTGTTGGAAAGAGGCGGTCAAGTGTTAAGTTTGCCGTTTCAAGATGGCTATTCTACGACGCATTTGGAAACGAAAATTAAAGATTCGAACTTAGTACCTGACAAAAATTAGAATTGGGTTAATAAAAGTACGGATTTCACGAGATTTTCACGAATTTTTTGATTTTTAAGCACGTGATACGCGATTTTAAGCAAAAAATCCGTGAAATCCGTACTTCCATTAACCCAACTTTGAAGAAAAAATTTTAGCTTCCAAAGATGCAAAAATATCATATCATTTCAACGGCAATCCACTTGATGAATTAGTGGATAATCTGTTAGAACAAAAATCGGTTGATTTGGAAAAATATAAAATTGTCAAGGAATGAGGTTTTAACCAAGATTCCGAATCAAGATATCCACATCGCGCCACACATCATAATCTTTCGCATACAAAAAATCAATTCTTTGTATTGTAGGCTGATTCAATGGATTAGCAGCAGCCAAGCCATCAGACGGTGAGAAAACACCTTTTTTTAATTTAGGTAATTGATTTGGAAATGGTGCATAACCAATCCATGTTTTTCGCCCCAACAATACTTGAAAAGCGTTTTTGAAAAAAGCAAGTTTATCTTTAAAAAACCAAATAATCATTGGGCATAACGCCAAAAAAGCCAATGATATTCCAATATCTAATAATCGTTTATTGCGCCGATTGGCAACTGTATCAATTTTAAATTGAATATCAATCGTATAAATCGCGCCTGCGGTATTGCGGTCGCTGCTGCCAATGATGCTTAAACTTTCTTCGGGCAAAATTTTATACTCAATGCTCGAACCTAATGTAGTCATTTTAGCCATAATATCATTGGCTAAAACATCTTTTGAACAAAATATAATTTCATTTATTTTGTAAATTCTAACAATTTCATCCAACTGCTCCCAATTGCCTAAACAAATTCGATGGTCAATTGCCACGTCATTCGGTTCGACGCGACCAATGATATTTTTAAAAATCTGGGCTTGATTCAACAAATTTTGAACGCGTTCCGTTTCGATAATAGAACCAACGATTGCCAAATTTTTAATGGTTTCAACACCGATTTTTAAATTTTTATATCGAATGAAATGCCTCAAAATGCGCCACGAACCAATTGAAATCATCGTCCAAACGGCTCCAAGTAGTAATAACATCCGCGAAACGCGATATTCCAAGGGCAGAAATCCATAAATTGCCGCTAAAAAAATCGTTCCCCAAAAAATGCCGCGTAAAATCCGCTTCATAGAAACAGGCAAATCGTATCCGCCACTAAAATAAATCGCTGATAACCAGCCAATTATGTATAAAGGAATATTAAAATATAAAAAAGATGGATGATAATAATCCGTTCCTTGAAAATAATAATTTGCCCACCAATTTTTCAGAAAATACATGCCCAAATAAATCAAAATGGCATCTGAAACAGGCAAAAAAAGTTGTTTAAAAAGCGTATAAAATAAGGTCAACCCTGCTCGAAACCAAATTGCACCTTGCATCAATGCGATAAAAGTCGTCGCTTGATTGCCTTTGAAATGCTTTCTTGCGAAAATAATCATTGCGTTATAAAACGTTTTGACATAATTCAAACTGCCTTTTTTGGTACTTTCGCCTTTGTAATGTATAATCGTCGTATCTGCAAAATAATAATTCTTAAAACCTTCTAAAACAATGCGATACGACAAATCTATGTCTTCTCCATACATAAAAAAAGCTTCATCTAATAACCCAATTTTATCCAAAACGGACTTGCGCATCCACATAAATGCACCCGCTAAAACTTCCACTTCATGATTTTCGTCGCGGTCAAGATGCCCCAAAGCATAGCGATTGAAACGCGGGCTTTTCGGAAAAAGCGTTGCCAATCCGAAGGCTTTGTAAAATGCCACTTCGGGCGATGGAAAACCGCGTTTGCTTTCGGGCAAAAACGCACCTGAACCATCAATCATCTTCACGCCAAGCCCGCCCGCCATCGGATGCGCGTCCATGAACGCGGTGCATTTGGCAAAAGTGTCCTCGCGCACGACCGTATCGGGATTCAACAACAAAATATATTCGCCTTTTGCAACGCGCATAGCTTGATTATTAGCAACGGCAAAACCCGTATTTTGTTTGTTAGCAATCAAAATCACTTCTGGAAACTTCTCGCGCACCATTTCGACAGAATCATCTACGGAATTATTGTCCACGACGAAGACTTCCGAAGGTACTTCAGGAGCAGCTTCGAGGGCGCGGCGAACGGATAATAACGCCTGTTCCAAAAAATAACGGACATTATAATTGACAATGATGATAGAAAGTTTCATAAAAAGATGCTTGCGAATGAATGATGAGTGATGAATGATAAATGATGAATAGCGGAATGGTATAATTTACAAATAATTGATTAACAATATTTTACAAATCAAACTATTTATTATTCATCATTCATTATTCATCATTCATTCATCATTTTTTAAGCATTTAATGGCGCAAAAGTTAAGGGTGTTGCGGGCGTTTCCGTTGGCATTCTGCCTTGCTCGACCGACAATTTCGCATTCGGCAAGTGCGGCAATACGTGTTTTCCAAACAATTCGCATTCCTCTTTCAACGGATAACCCGACAAAATGAACGAACGAATCCCCATATCCATATAACGATTCAATTTTTTAACAATTTGTTCGGGCGTACCCACAAGCGCACCACCGCAACCCGACCGCGCTCGCCCAATACCCATCCATAACATTGGTTCTACGAAATCGTCTGGATCGGCATTTTTACGGAATTCATCCTGCCGCAAAACACCCGCAGATTTAGAATCTTGCGTTCGATGTTTGAGCTGTTCGGCGACTTTTGCATCGAATTTTGACATTAATTGTTTGGTATAAGCCTTCGCTTCGGCTTCCGTTTCGCGCACAATGACGTGTATCCGCAATCCAAAATCAATCGTTCTGCCATGCGCCGCCGCCCGTTCACTCATGTCCCGCATCGTTGCATAAATGCTGTCTTCGGGTTCGGGCCACATCAAAAAGACATCACAATATTTGGCACAAACTTCCTTTGAACCAGGTGAAATGCCACCAAAATAAAGTAGGGGCCCGCCATTTTGTTGATACGGTTTCACAGGGTCAGCCCGCATTTTAAACTTATATATTTCTCCTTGAAAATCAATGAATTCTTGCGTCCAAGCCTGCTTTAAAATCTCAATGACTTCGCCACAACGTTGATACCTCATATTATGATCTTCCTTCAAGCCAGGCAAGTCTGAATTGATGATATTAATAGTCAACCTGCCTTTCAAAATATGATCTAAAGTTGCCAAGTGTCGCGCTAACATCGGCGGATGCACTTCGCCTGTGCGAATCGCTGCGAGCATATTAATTTGCTCGGTTTGAGTTGCCATTGCCGCCGCAAAAGGAATGACTTCTTGCCCAACGACATACGAAGTGGGTAATAAAATATTTGTAAAGCCTTGATTATCAGCCATTTTCATGATGTCGGCGCAATGTTCAAAGCTGCTGCGGCGCGATGGGTCAACCGTGCCAAGAAACGCGGTATCACCCCCGCAAAGGTCATCGAACCAAGCCACTTCACAAATGCGTTTTGTGGTGCGGGCGTGGACGGATTGAATAGGTTCTATCATGGTTTTATTGGTTTTTGCAAACACATTGGTATATAGGTCACATAGATTTTTTGAACACATAGATACATAAGGAACATAGGTTTATGTATATAAGTGATTCGTAATAAATCTTTTATACTTTGAATCTATATTACCTATGTGTTTGCATTAATCTACATAAATAATTTTTCTTAAAAATTTAATACCAAGTGACAATTCTATCGTCACATTACGAATTGTTTGTGAGGGAAGCGTTACGGTTTGACCATTTCGCTCATCATATTCGTTGCGAATCGTCACATTTCTAATTTCTGAACTGAAATATTGGCGCGAAATATCTGGATTAATACTCAATTCCACAATACCGCCTACGAATTCTGAAAAGGGAAATTCCATCCCACCACTTAAATATAATCCGTAATTGAAATGTTTAACATTCTCAGGAACAGGATATTGATAGATCAATTGATAATAACTGCTCAATACATTATCTCCAAGATCTATATTGCCTAATGAAGTTCCCACCGTGTAATCTGCGCGAATTCCTAAGCCGTAAAACGCATTTTTTATTTTTAAAACATTTTTTTGTTTTACACCAAGCGTTAAACCCATGTTTTTAAATTGAAACTCGGTCAAAGTGGCAGGTAGTGTGATGATGCCGTTGAAACCTGTACCCGTGTAAGCGCGTGTGCGAATCGCGCTGCCGCGAATGTGGTACCCCAATTGCCCAAAAACCGATAAATTACCTGTTGTCGGCACGGTTTCGATGAAGCCGATGCCGTGATATTTGTATAAAAGGTTGCGTTCGCCCTCATTCCAGCGTTGATTTCCGACCGAAAGTCCACCTTTCACGCCGAAAACATAGCTTTGTGCGGAGAGTTGCGTCGCACATAGAGCGATGAATAGAATATTTAAAAACCTCATTTTAAACATTTAGTTTTATTTAGAATAGCAACTTGTGGTAAGTTATTTTTATATTTGTAATGTTAATATTTACGAGCAATCATTAATCCATCGCGCAAAGGCAATAAAAGCGTCTCTACACGCGGGTCTTGATGCAATTTTTTATTGAAATTGTCTAATATTTTAGTATCGCGGTCATGCGTTTTCGGGTCTAAAGCCACTTTTCCACTCCATAACACATTATCCGCAATGATAATACCACCTGAACGAACTTTATCAATCACTAAATCAAAATATTGTGGATAATCGCGTTTTCCTGCGTCAATGAACACTATATCAAACATTTCGTTTAAATTTGGAATCATTTTTAAGGCATTTCCGATGTGTATTTTAACTTTTTGTTCTAAATTGGATGCTTTTACAAATTTTTGTATCAAATATTCTAATTCTTCATCGGCTTCCATCGTATAGATTAAGCCATCTTCCGCCAATCCTTCCGCCAAACAAATGGTGGCATAACTCGTAAAAGTTCCAATCTCCAAAATGCGGCGCGGTGACATTAATTTACTCAACAAACTCAAAAAACGACCTTGCGCCGCACCCGATAACATGCGCGGACGCAACGTTTTCAAATGCGTTTCCCGTTCCAACGCTTGTAACGCAGGTGAAGGTGATGTCGAATGCGCTTCCGCATAATCGTACATCTTTTCAACCAAAATGTTTAAAAAATCCATAACGAAATTGCCACTTGGAAACAAATTATTTCCGAAAGGCAAAGATAGAAAATCTATTTGAATTTGCAAACACATAGGGACATAGGTGATATAGATGCTTTTCCAAATGCATCTATGATACTTATGTATTCGCAATTTTATTCAAATATGAAAAATAATTATTCAACCAAACCTTCAAATCCTTCACCCAATGATCTAAACGCCCTTTCCAACGGTTCAAAAAACATTTTTTCGACTCAAAACAATCGCAACATGCTTTTCTGTCACAACAAAGCGTTGCGGCAATTCATCCATTCGATGAATGAATCAGTCATTTCGTTGAAAATATTATTAAAAAAACTTTAATTATGTCAACCTTTGTGGATGCAAACCGTATGATTGATGTGTAAACAAATTATACATAAATCGTTGATTTTCAATAATTTAAAATATTCATTCCATAAAGCAATCCAAAAATAATGCTGACATGATTTTTTTTAACAAAATAATAACATATTTGTCACGCTGTGAAAGTTACCGAGTTGTAAGAGCATTCCAGTAAAGAAAACCCATTTGTTTATAAAACATATAAAAA
>JBEEMZ010000282.1:0-6349 GCA_041192405.1 Bacteroidota bacterium
TGCTCCCCCTCTCGCGGCGCGAAAATTAACCTACTTTTTCACTGCTCACTTACTTATTGTCAAAAACAATATTATATAACAAAAAATTGAGTTGTTTTTATTATAAAATAAATTCTCTATGAAACAAACGATTATATTATTTGCTCTATTGGTTTTATCTTCTATGCATAAGCCTGTTATAAACCGTTCAAAATCAATGCTTAATGATGATTTATCTATAACCATGTTGTCCTCTGTCAATGCGCTGCGCAAAACAGGCTGTACGTGTAGCGGAGTCAAAATGAAACCCGTTCCACCTTTAAAATGGAACAAATTGTTGGAAAATGCGGCTCGTGGTCATGCGGATGATATGTACCAACAAAAATATTTTAATCATCAAAGTCGAGATGGCAGGACTTTCGATGAGCGCGTGACGCAAGCGGGTTACAATTGGATGGCTGTCGGTGAAAATATCGCTTTTGGACAAAAAACGTTGGAAGCAGCCATGGCTGCTTGGAAAAAAAGCGGCGGGCATTGCAAACAAATGATGGATAAAAATGTAACCGAAATGGGCGCGGCGCGAACAGGCAATTATTGGGTGCAAGATTTTGGAAAACCCATGCGAAGATAGTTATAGTTGGTTAGTTAAGATATTGATTATCAATACTTTAACTAACCAGCTAACTAAATAACTAACCAACGCGCTCTTGAATATAAACTTTATTTTGTTTTAAAATGGAAAAAATTTGTAACAATTATGTAATTTTAAACTTTTAAGAAAATGCCCCGAATATAAAAAATCCAAAGGATGAACCAAAAGAATAAAACATGGAAAATGGCAAATAAAAACGAACTTAATTTTTGTTTTTCCACAAAAGCATTCCATTCAATTGGGTCAGAGGCTTTGGTCAATTGCTTACTTTTGACGCGCCGCAATAACGCATTCGGAGTCGTCATCGGTGAAAAAACATTTTCATACAATTTTTGATACCCGCCAATGCGTTTAGGAACGGTAAGATTATCCCATTTTTGAGCAACTGTTTCGACAGGACTGTTAAATTTGAATTTACTAATCGTTTTCACATACACGCCCGATAGCACAAATGCCAAAATGGAGTTCATGCCCAAGACCAATACAGGTTTTGTCCAACCTTTAAACCCTTGAATATCAATGAACCAGATTAAAATAGCCAGAATGATGATGGCAGTTCCGCCCGTATTTAACACATAAGTTGGTGTCCACAATGATTTATTAATCGGGCAAGCCCATTGTCCGAAAATCGTTGTACTACTCAACAACCAACCTGCCGCCAAGCCAATCGCGCCCCAAATCAACATTTTGCGTACTAAAAGTGACCTATCTATCTCCAAATCTACCATGCGCCCCGCAAAATAACCTAAAATCACGGTTACAATTGCAGGAATGGTACTTAATAAACCTTCGGGGTCAAATGCAGTACCCTTTCCGCGCCAAAGATGGTGCTCTCCCAATATTTTTTTATCAATTTCGGTTACTAAATTGGTGCTCAAATGTTCCATCGAACTACCATTTTCTGTAATGACTTCCAAACCATAAGGATATTGCGGGTCGCTGCCAAAAAGCATCATAATATGATACCAAACCAACAGCACAATCCCAATAATACCAACGGTATTTCGATTGAAACTCACACAAATCATACTTCCAATAATATAACAAATACCAATTCGTTGCAATACGCCCATAATGCGCAAATGAGTATAATCTGCTGCCGATATTAAAAAGGCATTTAAAGCGAGACCGATTAAAAAAATCGTTGCCCCGCGCTTCAAAATCTTCCAATAAAGATCCGCAGGGGGGCGATTTTCATATTTTTTGAGCGAATACCAAGCCGATATACCCACCGCAAACAAAAAAAACGGAAAAACCCAATCGGTCGGCGTTACGCCATGCCAATAAGCGTGTTCCCAAGGCGCGTATATGTACGACCAAGTACCAGGATTGTTGACAATGAACATCAATGCAATAGTCAATCCGCGAAAAACATCTAATGCGACCAAACGATTTGTTGGTAATGCGTTTGCAGCCATAAAGAAACAATTAGGTTGGTTTAAAATTTACGTTACGAGATGCTAAACTATGTACTTTTAAGGAATTATGCTTGATTTTATGTTTTTTTTTTATTTTTTTTAGAAAAAAGTTGCATTTTTCGTTGAAAAGACTCAACTTTGCGGCGCGAAAGCAATCAGTGTTAAAAGTAAACTGGTTCCGTAGCTCAGCTGGATAGAGCAACTGCCTTTAAGTTCAATAGGAGCCATGGTGTGCGAAAGCCGCTATGGGATTTTGGCTGTTCAGGAAACGCTTCATTATCAATCCTTTATAAACTAAGTATTTGATAATATGCCAATCGTGAGTTGTGAATTTAAAACTTTTCATTTGAAAATAATTTATTCGCAATGCAGAGACTGTATGCCAGACACCTACGTTTTGTTTTCCAAAACAAAATACGGTGAAGAGACAGTCCAGACCACAAATGCACTCAAATTTCAAGTGCAGCGATGAAAATCGTAGTCGGTACGCTAAGCAGTAGGTCTTTGGTTCGAATCCAAACGGAATCACATTTTTTTGTAACTCGTTGATAATCAACGAGTTACATCATTTTTGAAAAGGTCTTTTACAATCCTTGTGCCTCAAAAAAAGTTGAGGTATGAGAAAAAAAATTTTGTTGGAGGTCTATCCTAAGTCGAAAGACCTCCAAAAACAATGGTTTGTACAGTTCTGGACGAACGGAATCAGACCAAAACGAGTAAAGTTGCACATTCCTAATGTGCCTGATGTGCAAAAAAGAATGGAATTGGCACAGCAAATTATTTCCGACATTCAATCAAATGGTTATGTTCCACAAGTCAAGAAAAAAGTAAAGCATCAATCGGATGTAGGTGCTTTGCTTCGGAACCGTTTTTTGGAACGCAGAGACACCCTTCGCAACAAAACAAAATGCTGCTATGATAGCATTTTAAAAAATTATGATGCGTTTCTTGTGGGCAAAGATGTTAATGATAAAAACATCGGTAAACTTTTCCTTAAAGAAATTATGTTGAGTGGCAAAAAAAATGCAACCGTTAACAAACATCGTGTGGTTTTAAAGTCCTTTTACGCGGGTTTGGTGGAAGATGAAATATTAAGTTTTAATCCGTTTGACAAAACTAAAAAATTAAATAATAATTCGACAGGCAGCCAATACTTCAAAATTCGACAGATTGAAGAATTAAAACAATATATGCACGCCAGTCAATTGGAATTTCTTTGGAAAGCGGTTGTTTGGATTTTTTATTGTTACATTCGACCAGGTGAATTGAGATTGGTCAAAGTAGGGGACGTGGATTTTGATGAATGGAAAGTTTTTATGCGCGGCGAAATCTCCAAAAATAAAAAAGATGAATGGATTGCCATTCCTGACGCGCTGAAAGCCTACATTGCTCCAATGTGTTTGTACCAATATGATGCGAATTTCTATTTAGTCGGGCGTGATGGACTGCCGAGTTCCGAACCCGTTCCTACAAATTGGTGGAGCAGACACCATTTAGAGATGTTAAGAACCTTGAATTATTCTGAACGGTATAATTTTTATTCCTGGAAACATTCAGGCGTTTGCCATGCGTACCGAAATGGAATGGATTTGAGAGAACTACAGGTGCAATTACGACATCATTCGCTTGAAATGGTAGCCATCTATTTAAAATCTATGGGCGCAAATGACATGCCTTCGGCAAGGTCAAAAGCTCCTAAAATATAGCGCAAATAAAAAAGGCACTCATTTTTGAGTGCCTTTTTTATACTGTCGTTTTTAACCTTGTAAAATTAATTTACATTGCAAAGATGCGCTCAAATTCATTCGTGTATTCCTTTAAAAAACCATTGAGTCCGTCATCATAGCCAAATTTACCATCAAGTTTTTTGACGATAAAGTCAATCAAATCGCGTTGCACCTTGATTAAGGGCATAAGTTCTACGGTTCCTGACGCACCTTGTTTTCCTTGTGCACCCGTTTCGCCAGGAAAACCCGGTTGCCCTTGCCCGCCGCGCTCGCCCGTATCACCCTTCGGTCCTATCGGTCCTGGCATACCCATTGCGCCTGGCAAACCTGGTTGTCCTGGCAAACCTGGCACTCCCCGATCGCCCGTATCACCCTTCGGTCCCATCGGTCCTGGCATACCCATTGCGCCAGGCAAACCAGGTTGCCCTTGCTCTCCGCGCTCGCCCTTATCGGGAGTCAACGAGATAACCTTTTTTAAAAGCGGTTTTAATTCTTTTGACCACAACACTAAATCGGTTGGGTCCGCCTCGTTTTTAATTAGCTCTATTTCGGCGTACAAATCTGTCTTAGTTGCCATTTTAATGGGATTTAAATTAGTAAAAATCAATTGTTTGTTCCGCTAAAATATTGAAAATCAACTATTTAAGCATAATTGATTTTCAATATAACTACACGTCGAATTCTGCGGGACTG
Organism: Bacteroidota bacterium; assembly: GCA_041192405.1. Classification (GTDB taxonomy): domain Bacteria; phylum Bacteroidota; class Bacteroidia; order Chitinophagales; family Saprospiraceae; genus JAAFJT01. Next base: position 4,470 of record JBEEMZ010000282.1, read on the forward strand.
AATTCAACGCGGTTTACTCCCCCGCTAAGAAACCCAATTCACGCAAAGGCGACAAAACCGCTATCTGCAATGTAGCCCATTCACCGTCGTTACGCTCATGGTAATCATTGTTGTCCCCGATTTCCTTATCCACTTTTTGATCCACCAGAGCCGCTTTATTGATCGCTGAATTAGCGGTTTGGTTCGCAGTCGCCGCGTCTCCAATTCCTTTCTCCGCTAATTGTTTAGCTGTAGCAGCGTCCTGTTTTGCAGTTTCAGCTAGTTGTTTGATTTCTGCTATTGCCTTATCTTCGCTGGCAAGCGCATTGATCGTGTAATTATTGCGCACATCATCCGTCATCGCATTACCATGCACAGCCGCAACAGCACCCTCTGCCGTTTGCTTTGCCGTTTCACCAATTTGTTTCGCTTCAATCGCAAGTTGCCGCGCTTCATTGATTTTTGCGGTGTAATTGTCACCAATGGTATAATTACCAATGATATTCAATCGTTTTACTACTTTTTGCATTTCGTTGAAAATTGTTTTGTTGTAAAAAATTTAGTTTGTATTCCGATGATACAGCCATTCGACTGCGATGAATCCAATGGCAGTGATGCCGCCTTTTATCAAAAAAAAACAAATCTCTTTGTAATTGGGCAATATTCTATCCTGTGGATCCATTATTGTTGCAAATTGATGTTTACGTTTGTTTGATGCGCTTTGTAATACAAATACCCGAATCCAACAGCGCAACAGACCAAGCCTATACCCACGTTTTTGCCCAAATGAACCAATTGGTCAACAGGCGAAGCGGGTTTTTTAGCTTCTTCTTTTTTAAGTTCGTCCTTAATATCGTTATAGACATCGGTCGGATTTTTGCCGCTATCAAGTCGCTTGTATGCATCTTCAACCACTTTGAAATCCTCTTTGAAGTTCGAATCTTCTGGAAAGAGATACCCATCGCTCATAGATTTGCCCCTATTGCTCGCTACCATGAAATTTCCATTGTCCAAATCCACGAGATAACAAGGTATTTTAGGCGTACCATCCAACGGAATGGTGAGGTAGGACAACTTAATTTGCGCTTCAGAACTATTTCCATCCATTTCAATCACTTCGTGCGGAACATTCGATGGAAAAAACGCATTGATCTTGGTTTTGAACCGATTCCGATTGTCATAAGGCACCCAATTCGTATAAAAAATATAAATTTTTGCTGTTGGCATTTGTTAATCCGTTGTTTTTTTATAGAGCCATACGGCGGTTGTGCCTACGATGATCGGTACGCCAATCAGCATGCTCCAGAAAGCATATTCCAATCCTTTCATATTAAGATTTGTTGATTTTAAGTTGTTGTTGCGTAATATCGTCCAGTCGGTTCTTCCAGCCCGCCAGAAATAAATCCTTGCGTTCTTGAGTCGTCTCATTGTATTTCGCCCACCGCGCCGCTTTGTACTGCTCAACGGTCACATTCATGGAGGCGGCTTGCGTTTTAGGTCCGTTTTTGCCGTCGACGGTTACACCACCACATGCCTGAAGCATTTGAATCGCGGCGGTCGGTCCTTGATTTACGGCAGCATCCAAGACAATGAATCGTATCTTACAATTTACTTTGTCAATGTTGTATTTAAAAAAACTTTAAAAACTGCATTAATGTCTTAAAAGAATTATTTATAATAAATTACATAATATGGATAATGTAATTAATACTTCAACGAATGAACAAAATCAAAACAGAATAATACAGATTAATGCTAATGATGCGGAAGTAAATCAACATGAAGCTAACTTTTTTAATAGACATAGAAATGCAATATTTACTATTATTAAGGGTATTCTAGGCACAACCTTTCTTTTTTCTGCATTTTTTAATGAATTATTAGCTAAGAATCCTCAAGAT
>JBEEMZ010000283.1:0-6316 GCA_041192405.1 Bacteroidota bacterium
GATTTTCAATGATTTAAAGCCTAAAATTCCAAAAGCCTTTCCTCCTTTTTACTTTGGAAAAACCACTTTTTTATAAATTGCAGTCATCGGAATCGAAATCTGAAGGGATTGTAAATGAATAATATCTGTTAAATTTTTGTAATAAGTGGATTTCCAAATATCGGGTTCTAATTGATATCGTGTCTCAACATACGTTTTACGCGAATCTATCAAAACATATTCTTGAAGGCTCGACAGCATTTTGTACAAACTATATTTGTCTTTTCTATCATACGCTGCCGTGCTTTTCGACAATACTTCTATAACGACTAACGGATTTATCAATAAATACTCCAAACCTTGATAAAACTCAGGTTTTTCACAAATCACAAGTGCATCAGGATAAACCGCCGTATTTTCCGCTTCAATATAAACTTTTTGAGAATCGCCCAATACAAAATATTGTTCTAATTTAGCCGTATTTAAAGCATTTTGTATGGCATAAGTTGTATTATTGGTTGTTAGATTGTGATAAAATTTGGCGTTTGGCATTTTAATAATATTACCGTTATAAAATTCAGATTTATCTGAGGAACGTTCTTCTCGTTGCAGATACGCCTCAAGCGTATATTGGCGGAGCAATTTAGAAAGAACAGGTGCCGAAAATGATTTTGCAATTGCTACCATTACTTGGATTTTAATATAAAAAAAACTTTTTTTGAAAAAGCGAATAACTTCAATGCTTTTTCAGACAAATTAAGGCATATATTTTGAAGTTTCCAAATTATTGAGTCTTTTTTCCTAAAATCATTCATGCTACCAAAAGATTTCGGAACCAATGGATAATCCACGCATTCCGAAATCGTCATTCAGATTAACCAAATATCAATTGCAATTGCTTCCACAAATCATTTTTAGCCTGTTTATTCGGTTCTAAAAAAGACAATTTATTCGCAAAAACGTATTGACAATCATTGAGAATCAATCGTTTATACATTGGATATTCAAAAGTAAAACCCATGCGTTGCGGCGTTACGCCAAAAATCAATACTTTATCAAAGGTTAAAACGCTTTTCAGTTGCGCAACCGTCGGCAAAATACCATTTGGTGCAGCCCGAAATAATAAAACATCTTTTTCTAAATCAACCCGTATCGAACCTAAGATTCTTTTCAAAAAAACGATGCCTTCAGGCAGTCCTTCGTCCAAAACCACCACTAAAATCCCTTTTTGACCGTCGCCCGATAAACTTTCTAAAAATTTTTCCGTATCGGAAATTTGGAATATTTTATAATCTAAGAAATGTAACATAACGATATATTATTTTGACTTATTTTCACATCTCAATTGTTCTTATTTTAAATTCGTAATATAAAAAGGTTGAAAACGCTTTTTATGAAATTTTATTTATAAAAAAACTTGTTTTTTACAATAAAATATTGAATCTTTGTACAGTGTTTTTAAATAGGTGTTTGAATGCAATCAACTTGCTTATCTTAGCACCCAATTTTGCCACAAATTACACGCATTTTCTCGAAGTTTTATAAAATAAATTGGTGGAAATTCGTGTAATTTGTGGCAAAAGTAAGTTGCCCGCAAATAAAATCAAATTTTTTTTTAAACAATTCCTCTAATGAAGTACAGTATTCGGGTTTATCCAACTAAAAAATCAAATTTGTCGAAAGTGGATTTCAACAATATTCCTTTCGGACAAACATACAGTGACCACATGTTCGTTGCTGATTATGAAAATGGTCAATGGCAAAATTTGCAAATTCGACCTGTCAGTAATTTGTCGTTTCATCCTGGATTGATGGCATTACATTATGGTCAATCGTTATTTGAAGGCATGAAAGCTTCTAAAACGGTGGATGGTACGCCGATGTTGATGCGTCCTGAAATGCACGCTCGGCGCATGAATCATTCGTGCGAACGGTTGTGCATGCCGACGATTCCAGAGGAATTGTTCGTTCAAGCCTTAGAAAAATTGGTGGCTTTGGATAAAGGTTGGATTCCACAAACCCCTGGTGCGGCTTTGTATATTCGTCCGTTCATGTTTGCGACCGATGAAACTTTGGGCGTAAGACCGTCAAATACTTATAAGTTTATGATTTTGACGGGTCCTGTCGGACCTTATTATGCAAAACCTGTTAAACTTTGGGTGGAACAAAAGTTTGTTCGTGCGGTTGCGGGCGGTACGGGCGAGGCAAAAGCGGCAGGTAATTATGCGGGTTCGTTGTATCCTGCAAAATTGGCGGCGGAGCGCGGTTATGACCAAATTATCTGGACGGATGCCTTTGAACACAAATATTTGCATGAAGCAGGGACGATGAATTTATTTTTCATCATAGATGGAAAAGCGATTACGCCTTCAACAGATGGTGAAATTTTGAAAGGTATTACGAGAGATTGTTTCTTGCATATTTTGAAAACAAAAGGTATTCCACACGAAGTCAGACCAATACATATAGATGAATTAGTGAATGCTTATAAAAATGGCAAATTACAAGCGGCTTTTGGTGCGGGAACGGCGGCAGTTGTGTCGTATGTGAGCGAGATTACTTATAACGATTTGCGGATGACATTGCCACCGATAGATCCGAAAGGCATTCCTGCGATACTCAAATCGGAGATTGAAGGGTTGCGCGATGGCACGATTAAAGATACTTATGGTTGGATGAAACCGATTGACGCAGCACAACCTGTGGCGTTGGCAACTCCTAAGAAGAAAAAAGTGCTTGTTTTGGAACCTGCATAAGACATTTGAATTAGGATTAAATAAGATTTTTTAGGATTAAATGGGATTGATTTTCAGGGTTTTAGTTCTAAAAATCAATCCCATTTACGCCTAAAAAATACCATTTAATCCCAATTCAAATGCACATTATGAATTGATTGCTGCAATACCAGGCAATTCTTTGCCTTCCAAAAACTCCAACATCGCACCACCGCCTGTTGAGACGTAACTCACTTTGTCCGACAAATTCATTAATGTCAATGCTGCAACAGAATCGCCGCCGCCAACCAATGAAAATGCACCTTTTGAAGTCGCTTTTGCGACCGCTTGCGCGATAGATTTTGTTCCAGTTGCAAATTTTTCCATTTCAAAAACGCCCATCGGTCCGTTCCATAAAATGGTTTTTGATTTCAAAATAATTTTTTTAAAATCTGTAATGGCTTGTGCACCAATATCTAAGCCCATCCAATCTGTAGGAATTGCGTCGCTCGGCATCACACCTGTGCGTGCTGCTGCATCGAATTTGTCTGCCACAATCGAATCTGCGGGCAAATAAATTTGAACACCTTTTGCTTTCGCTTTTTCTAACAAATCTCTTGCCGCATCTAATTTATCCAATTCGCATAAAGATTTACCAATTTCCCCACCTTGCGCTTTTATAAATGTATAAGCCATTGCGCCACCGATGATTAGCGCGTCCACAACATGTAACATTCTTTCCAAAATCATAATTTTATCAGACACTTTCGCGCCTCCGATAATCGCAACCGCAGGTTTTTTAGCATCGTTTAATAAACGATTGGCGTTATCAATCTCTGCTTGCATCAAAAAACCAAACGATTTATGCTTTTTATCGAAGAATTGAGCCATCGTTGCCGTACTCGCGTGTGCACGATGTGCTGTTCCGAATGCGTCATTGATGTAAATATCGCCCAAAGATGCCAATGATTTTGCCATTTCGACAGCTCCTTTTTCTTCGCCTTTGTGAAAACGAGTGTTTTCTAACAATAATACTTCGCCACTTTTCAAGGTTGAAACTGCATTTTTTGCCGTTTCTCCCAAACAATTATCTGCAAATTGAACAGGCGCAGATAATAATTCTGCCAAATGCGCTACTAAATTTTTTAACGTATATTGTTGCACGTTAATCGTCCCGTCTGCATTCAACTTTTTCAAAGGTCGGTCGAAATGCGACATTAATATAACAGCTCCGCCTGCTTTCAAAATGTGTTGAATCGTGGGTACGGCAGCACGCATCCGAGTATCGTCTGTGATTCGGTACGTTCCTTTTTCCAATGGCACATTGAAATCTACCCGTACTAAAACTTTTTTGTTTTTAAAATCGAGATTCATAAAAAAATTGTTTGATAAATTAGGTTGTAAATACGAAACGATTCGCCCCGAATTACACCAATTAGCACAAATTTTTTGCAAATTACTTATAATAATTCGTGCTAATTGGTGTAATTCGGGGCAAAAATTCGTTGACGGCGCAAAAGTAGTGTTTTTTCAAAATAAAATTTTGCTTTTTCTCAAAAAGTGATATATTTGTCGCTTTAACAATAACAAAAAATAGATTTTTCTATGACGCTTAGTAAACAAAATAATGTTTGGTGGACCGTCACAGTGGCGGCACTTGGCTATTTCGTGGATATTTATGACATTCAATTATTCAATTTGGTGAGCAAAGTGAGTATAAAAGGCATCGGCATTACGGATGTTGCGGCGATTGACCGTTTGGATTACACGCTTTTCTTGCATCAAATGGCGGGAATGATGGTCGGCGGACTCGTTTGGGGCATTATCGGAGACCGCATTGGACGTAAATCGGTGCTTTTCGGCTCTATTTTAATGTACTCTTTGGCAAATATTGCAAACGGATTTGTTACTTCTGCCGAACAATATGCGGTTTTACGCTTTATTGCAGGATTTGGTTTGGCGGGCGAACTTGGCGCGGCAATAACGCTCGTTTCTGAATTGATGACCAAAGAAAATCGAGGTTGGGGAACCATGGTGGTGGTTGCAATGGGTGCGCTTGGTGCAGTTGCGGCAGCGACGATTACCAAAATGTGTGGTACGGATTGGCAAATGGCTTATTTGATTGGCGGTGGTTTGGGTTTGATGCTATTGGCACTTCGATTTAGCACTTTTGAATCGGGTATGTTTGAAAATATGAAACAAACGAATATCTCAAAAGGCAATTTTTTCATGCTTTTTCAGAATCAAGAACGTATTTTAAAATATTTAGCTTGTATTTTATTAGGTTTGCCGATTTGGTATTCGGTAGGCATTCTGATAAAATTCTGTCCATCTATTGCAAAAATAACGCAAGTGACAGGTGAAGTTAAAATTCCTGATGCAGTCATGGCGTGTTATATTGGTATTTCCTTTGGAGATTTGCTTTGTGGATGGATGAGCCAAATGTTAAAAAGTCGCAAAAAAATTGTGATTTTATATTTGATATTGGGACTTTGTACAATACTTACTATATTGTATTCCAAAGGTTTATCACCACAAATGTTTGTATTTTTGTGTTTCATTTTAGGTACTTGTTCGGGTTATTGGGCATTATTTGTGACGATTGCTTCTGAACAATTTGGTACGAATATTCGAGCAACCGTTACCACAACAGCTCCTAATTTTGTGCGTGGCGCGGTCATTCCGATAACTTTATCATTTAAAAATTTAGAACTTACTTATGGAACGATTCAAAGTGCAACTATTGTTGGATTTGTTTGTTTGGCGTTAGCCTTTATTTCCATCCTTTATTTGCAAGAAACGTTTGGTAAAAATTTGGATTATTTGGAAGATAAGTAAGTAGTTAAAGCGAAATAAACGACAACACCGATTGGAAGGTTTCAAACCTTCTAATCGGTTTATCTAATTGATTATCAATTATTTAGCTAATTTTTTTTTGTTGCTTCTTTTCCATTACCTACTTAGATTGAAAACCAACAACTTAGATTTTAATTTGTTGAATAGCTTCAATAGAAAGTCTCGTTGCAACAGCCACTAATTCAACCGAAGCACCATTTTGAAGCAAATTTTTAGCCACTTCGATTTTAGCCTTTGTTTCTGCCTTTACTTCGGCATCTGCTACTGCCTTTTCCAATTTAAATTTCCAGACCGTTTCATTTTTGAACTGCTGATGTGCATTCCAACTCGCTTCGTCATGCAAATTGCGCAAATACTGCTCATACGCGGAGCGTCTTCGCTTGCCTAACTTGGCAACTGCTAATTTTTCTTTCGCTTTTTGAATGCCCTTCGCTTTAAAATCGGATTCAATTTGACTATTTTTGAACAAATAAACCCATTCATCTAAGCCTTCTCGAATCAACCCATCAAAATTGAAGGCTTTAATGAGGTAATATTCGGGAAAAATTTCACTCGGCGATTGTTTATCAAACTCTTGGCGTTGTTCGGTGGTGAGCATCAATTCATCCTTCAAATGAATCCCTCGGAACCGAGTGTCCCCATGATAAATGTAATCCAGCCCTTGCCCAACCTCGAAATACACGATACTGACCGAAATGACTTTTTTAACGAGCGAATATTTAAACCCGCGTTTCATATTTTCAACAATGGTTTTACACGCCCCAAAA
>JBEEMZ010000284.1:0-6313 GCA_041192405.1 Bacteroidota bacterium
TGCGGAAATGGGCGCAATAAAGCAACTGAACAAAAGTAATAATAGAATATTTTTCATCATATTAAAAGGATATTTTTGACAAAAGTAGCTAATTCTTGTGGTGGTTTCAAGAAAATATTTTAATATTGTCTCAAAATGTTACAATAGGGTAACATTTGTCACATAGTGCCTTTACTATGTGACAAATGTTCATATATGTTTACAAAAATATATTCATCTATCTTATTCAAAATGAAATATTTATACATAATTTATTTACTTACATTATTCCAATTGGCAATAATCGCTCAAAATCCTGCAACCTTCACAGTGCAAATGGATAAACCCATAGCAGAGGTTCAGCCAACGATGTGGGGCATTTTTTTTGAAGACATCAATTTAGGTGCGGATGGCGGCGTGTATGCGGAATTGGTTAAAAACCGTTCCTTTGAATTCTTAAAACCTTTAATGGGTTGGACAATCATCCCAAATCTTTCGCCTCTAACGCAATTTACGACTGATAATCTATTGATAATCAATCGGTTAGACAAGCAAACCGCGAATCCTCGTTTTATGCGCGTTTCACTGAAAAACCATCAAAAAGGCAGTTTAGGCTTGCAAAATGAAGGTTTTCGTGGCATGGGCATTAAGAAAGATTTGCGTTATGATTTTTCAGTTTTGTACCGACAAGCGACTGCAAATGTCAAAATGCACCTTGAATTAGTGTCCGAAAAGGGCAATATTATTGGGACAGGTGTGTTTACGCCCACACAAATAGGCGAAAATTGGCAAAAAGGCGAAATTTCATTCATTGCAACCGCAACAGATCGTAAAGCTAAATTGAATATTTGGTTCGAAGGTTCAGGTGTGATAGATTTAGATATGGTGTCTTTGTTTCCGAGCGACACTTGGAAAGGGCGAAAAGGAGGCATGAGAGCCGATATGGTGCAACTTTTGGCGGATTTGAAACCTGGTTTTATGCGTTTTCCAGGCGGTTGCATCGTCGAAGGCGCGGATTTGGCACAACGCTATCAGTGGAAAAATACGATTGCCGCAGTCGAGGAGCGACAGTTGATTATCAATCGTTGGAATCAAGAAATTGCAAAACGCCCTGCACCCGATTATTTTCAAACTTTCGGACTCGGCTTTTTTGAATATTTCCAACTTTCGGAAGATATTGGGGCAGAACCGTTGCCGATTTTGAATTGCGGCATGGCGTGTCAATTCAATACGGCGGAAGTGGTTCCGATGGAACAATTGGATCCCTATATACAAGATGCTTTAGATTTGATTCAATTCGCAAATGGCGATTCGACCTCAAAATGGGGTGCGATTCGGGCTAAAATGGGTCATTCGAAGCCTTTTAATCTTAAAATGTTAGGTGTCGGCAATGAGAATTGGGGACCACAATATATTGAGCGATTAGCAGCTTTTCAAAAAGCGATTAAAAAACAGTATCCTGCGATAAAATTGGTTTGCAGCAGTGGTGTGTTTGAGGGACAACAATTTGAATTTTTAGATAAATCGGTGCGGGCGATGAACGGCGACTTTATTGATGAGCACTATTACCAAATGCCAAAATGGTTTCTTGAGAATGCGACACGTTACGATAAATATGACCGAACAAGCGTTACAAAAGTGTTTGCGGGCGAATATGCAGCGCAAAGTGACCGCGTTGTAAGCGTTGATAATAAAAATAATTGGCGCACTGCGATTGCCGAAGCTGCTTTTATGACAGGTTTGGAACGGAATGCCGCAGTGGTTCAAATGGCATCGTATGCACCTTTATTTGCACATGTGGACGGTTGGCAATGGACACCAAATTTAATTTGGGTGGATAATTTGCGCGCCTTTGGGACGGCGAATTACCAAGTTCAGAAAATGTATTCGACAAATAAGGGAACACAAGTGGTACCGATTTTGTCTAAAAACGGATTGCCCGCGACAGGTCAAGACAGTCTTTATGCGTCCGCAACGATGGATAAAATTGCTAATGAATTGATTATCAAGGTTGTAAATACATTCGGTAAATCACAAGTGATAAACATTCAATTCGATGGTTCTAAAAAAATAGAAAGCAAAGCGCAGTTACAAGTTTTGAAAAATAGCGATTTGGAAGCCGAAAATTCATTAAATAATCCATTAGTGGTCGCGCCCGTTGAACAAGCAGTCGAACTGAAAGGCAAAACAATCCCTTTAACACTTGCACCTTATTCGTTTTCAATTTTAAAAATAAAAATGCGGTAAGCAATTTCATTTAATCATCCATCAAATTTTAGTAAATTTGTGGATAAATCTGTTTTAACATGAAAAAATTCCTCTATTTCGGACTTTTATGCTTGATGAATCTTCATATGATGGCTCAAAACAATGCTTTTGCAGTTCAAACGACTGTCGAAAATGGTGTCATTGAAGGCAATTACGATACCAAATCGGGTATTCAAACCTATTTTGGTGTTCCGTTTGCCAAACCGCCTGTTGGCGAATTGCGCTGGAAGGCTCCGCAGCCCCTCGACAATTGGCAAGGCGTGAAATCTACCAAACAATTTAGTGCTCGTCCGATGCAAACGGTCGTATTTGGCGATATGAATTCGCGTTCAAACGGCGTGAGTGAAGATTGTCTTTACCTCAATGTCTGGACTCCCGCCAAACGAAATTCTAAAGATTTGCCTGTTTTAGTATATTTCTATGGCGGCGGCAATGTCGCGGGCGATGCTTCTGAACCGCGTTATGACGGCGAAAGCATGGCAAAAAAAGGAATTGTGACCATTACTTGCAATTATCGCCTCAATATTTTTGGTTTTTTCACGCATCCTGAGTTGTCGGCGGAAGCTCCGTACAAAGCATCGGGCAATTATGGTTTTTTGGATCAAGTGGCAGCATTGCAATGGGTTCAAAAAAATATCGCTGCATTTGGCGGCGACCCGAAAAAAGTCACAATTGCAGGAGAATCGGCGGGTTCGATTGGCGTGAGTTATTTAATGTCTTCGCCGCTTTCTAAAAAATGGATTGCGGGTGCGATTGGCGAAAGTGGTGCGGGTATTCATCCGACAATGGCACCTGTGCCGTTAGCAGATGCCGAAAAAACAGGTGCCGATTTTGCAAAAAACGCTGGTTATCAATCTCTTGCGCAATTACGCGCTGCGAGTACCCGCGATATTTATGAAGTTTACAACGAATCCAAACGCTTTGGATTTCCTGTTGTGATAGACAATTATGTATTGCCTAAAACGTTACCGCAAATTTTCAATGCCAAAGAACAAGCCCAAATTCCATTATTATTGGGTTGGAATTCTGCCGAAATGAATGGTCAAGCATTTATGCAAGGTCAACCTTATAAAACGGAAAATTTTATTTCGCGGGTGAAGGCAGAATATCCCAAAGATTTTGAAACGGTTTTAAAACTTTATCCGCAAGTTACAGAACGCGACATTGAAGTAGCGGCAACGGCATTGGCTTCGGATCGTTTTATCGTGTACAGCACTTGGAAATGGTTCGATTTGCATCGCAAAAATAGTTCACAACCTGTTTATCGGTATTTGTATAGCAAATTGCGTCCCGCGTTGGTGGACAATTCTTTATCGTCAGGGTTGGCGGGTGGAACGCTCAAAAAAGATCCAAATGCACCGAAAATCGAGCCTGTTGGCGCACCACATGCTTGCGAAATTGAGTATTGTATGGGGAATTTGCACCTTGTCAAAGAGTACGCTTGGACGGCAGATGATTATAAAGTGTCTGAAACGATATTAAATTATTTTGCAAATTTTATCAAAACGGGCAATCCAAATGGCAATAAACAACCTGAGTGGACGGCTGCAAAAGCGAATGATGCGAATCCGCCTGTGATGATTTTGAATACAGAATCTAAAACGGTTCCTGCAAAAGACGATGCCCGTTATGAGTTTTTGGATAAAATGTATAAAAATTAATTGTATAAAATATTGATTAACAATTAATTATGGTATATATAGGGCATTGTACTAAGGGCATTGCCCTATATATACGTATTGTATCACATACAACGATTTTAAATCTTAGAAAGTTTTTGAATGATCTCCCACTCATTCGGCGTAACGGGTTGCACAGAAAGGCGACTCATTTTCAATAAAAGCATATTTTGCAATTCTGGTGTTTGCTTGATGGCATTTAACGAAACTTCTTTTTCAAAAATACTTACCAATTCTACTTCCACTGCAACCCAAGCTGTTAAGTCAGTCGTCGGGTCTTGATAAAACGCTTTAACGACTTTACAGGTAGCAACCACAGCAGGTTTTACAACACTCCGATAAAACAAACAAATGTCACCTAATTGCATCATTTTCAAATAGTTACGTGCGGTATAATTGCGCACGCCATTCCAAACGGTTGTTTGCTCATTTACAAAATCAGCGAGAGAAAACGCATCGGGTTCTGATTTGATTAACCAATAATTCATCTATTTTTATATTTTTTTGTCCAAAATTATACAATTTGCCGCAAAGCTAAGTGGATAATTCCTTAAAATGAATGTAACTTGCACCAAATAATTTAAACATTATGAAAAAAATTGGCTTACTCTCTGATACTCATAGCTTTTTAGATGATAAAATATTTCATTATTTTGAAAATGTAGATGAAATATGGCATGCAGGTGATATTGGTTCAGAAGCGGTTGCGGATGCTTTGGAAGCGTTTAAACCATTGCGGGCGGTGTATGGCAATATAGATGATTTCAAATTGAGGCAGCGTTACCCACAAGATTTGCGGTTTGTGGTGGAAGGGTTGCCCGTTTGGATGACGCATATTGGTGGTTATCCTGGGCGATATGAAAAAAGGGTGCGTTTAGGTTTGGAATCGGAAGCACCTGGCTTGTTTATTTGCGGACATTCCCATATTTTGAAGATTATACCTGACAAAAAATTTGGTTTAATTCATATCAACCCTGGCGCATCTGGCAATACAGGTTGGCACAGCGTCAAAACTTTGGTGCGTTTTGGAGTTGAAATGGGCATTCTTAAAGATTTGGAAGTAATTGAAATTGGGTCGAAAACCAGTAACTTTGACCCTGAAGCAGCTGAATGTTGAATTAAGAACGAAGGAATTCCTTCGTTCTTAATTCAACATTCAGCTAATGCTGCTTTTTCATTTTTTTTTAATCCTTTGACTGCCAAATTATAAGACATATCAATTAATTCGTATAACAATTTATTATCTAAACTTGCGCTAAAATCAACGGTATTCCAATGTTTTTTATTCATGTGCCAACCTGGTTGAATCGCATCATATTGTTCGCGCAAAGCTTCGGCATATTCGGGAGCGCATTTCAAATTGACTTTAAAATCAGTTTCATCTAAGCTCGTCAACGCAAACATTTTGTTTACAACTTTGAAAACCAAAGTCACTTCATCAAACGGAAAAGATTCTATTACTCCTTTTTGAGCAAGGCAATAATTGCGAAATGTTTCTATATCCATGTTGGATTTCGGATTTTGGAAGGTAGATTTTGGAATCATCCATTCCGAAATCTACCTTCCTAAGTTCAAAAAATAGTATAAAATTCATTCGTTAATTGAATATATTCTGAGGTATAATCGTTGCGTTGACCGTTTTCCTGCATTAAAATCAACTCATTTTTGACCAATTTTTTATCAGACCATTCAAATTGCAGTAACAATCGTTCAATGTTTTTCCCTGGTTTCGGGCGCACTTCGGTCATTACCGTACAATAAAAATGATAATTCCGTGCAATTTCGATAAACCTCAATCCTTCCAACCAAGGAAGTATCAAACAAAAACGCCCCTTTTTATTCAATAATCGTTGCGTTGCATGCAATAAATCGCCATGCGGCAACTTGACTGTGTGGCGAACATTGGTTTTGTCCCCACTTGAATTGAGCGTTCCACCCGTGAAAAACGGCGGATTACTGACGATTAAATCGTATTTAGTTGTTGATTTTTTCGCAAAATCTTGGATAGACAATGGAAAAGCCGCCACAGATCCTATGCAATGTAAATCAAAAGACGCGGGTGAAGGAGTATGCAGATTAGTTGAATTAGTCGGAACAAACTGGAAATGCTCAGAAAAGGATCAGACAACATGCAAATATACTGTCACTACAACAGAAAAGAAAGACATGCCTTTGATTATGCAAATGAGGATGTTAGAAGTAGTAATACAATTGGGCTAAGAGCTGGAATGAAATTAAATTCTAGATTAACCTTATTGGCTGGGGTAGAATATAGCAAACTTTCATTTGATGAATTTGATAGAAACCAAACCTTCACAGCTGAGAATCTGAATGGAATACCAACGTTTTTGTATAAACACGCTTTGGGAACAATTGTGATACCAAAT
>JBEEMZ010000285.1:0-6297 GCA_041192405.1 Bacteroidota bacterium
GATGATAGCAAATTATGTCAGGATCAAAGAAGTTTTAAAATTTTGTGCGATGCAAATGGAAACGTTTATTATGCAACTGGTAACAATGGTTTAATGAGGTCGAGCGATGGTGGTATAAATTGGATAACTATTACACCCACAAATACAAATAATAATTGCACAGATATTGATATTAGTAGCACCGGAAAACTGCACGCTGCATTTGGTTTTTTTGGCTCAACAGTTTATTATAAATATGCTACAAATCTTTCGTCAGAGAATCATGCCAAAGAAAATTTGTTAAAAGAATGTCAAAATGGGCTTAAAAAAGCTCAAAAAAAAGGTTTTGACAAAATGTTATTGGAACAGGCGGAGCGTTGGAAGGCAAAATGGGAAAAATCAGATATTATTATTGAAGGTGATGTGGCAGCACAACAAGGCATTCGATTTAATATTTTTCAGTTAAGCCAAACTTATACAGGTGAAGACCCCCGTTTAAATATTGGACCGAAAGGTTTTACGGGCGAAAAATATGGTGGTTCAACGTATTGGGATACAGAAGCGTATT
Organism: Bacteroidota bacterium; assembly: GCA_041192405.1. Lineage (GTDB taxonomy): Bacteria > Bacteroidota > Bacteroidia > Chitinophagales > Saprospiraceae > JAAFJT01. Next base: position 548 of record JBEEMZ010000285.1, read on the forward strand.
GTTTGCCTTTTTATTTGGTGAACGCGAATGAAAAAGTAGCACGTAACTTATTGATTTACAGGCACAAACAATTGCAAAAAGCGATTGAAAATGCTGAAAAATTGGGATTTACAGATGGTGCGGCGTTGTATCCGATGGTTACGATGACAGGGGAGGAGTGTCATAATGAATGGGAAATTACGTTTGAAGAGATTCATCGGAACGGTGCGATTGCGTATGCGATTCACGATTATATTCGATATACGGGCGATAAAAATTACCTTGCAGAATATGGTGCGGAAGTTTTGATTGGAATTGCGCGTTTTTGGGCGCAACGGGTGCATTTTTCGCAGCATAAACAAAAATATGTGATGCATGGTGTAACGGGCCCAAATGAATATGAAAATAATGTGAATAATAATTGGTACACCAATTATATTGCGGTTTGGTGCATGGAATATGCGATAGAGGCGATACAATTTGTGCAAAAAAATAACACAGAATTGTATAAAACGCTTGTCACAAAAACGAACTTAAACGCATCCAAAGAATTTGCTAAGTGGGAACAAATATGTAAAAATATGTACTTCCCCGAAGACTCGACTAAAGGTGTTTTCTTACAACAAGATGGTTTTTTAGACAAGGATTTAATCCCTGTTTCGGCGTTGCGCAAAGCGGATCAACCATTGAATCAAAAATGGTCATGGGATAGAATATTGCGTTCTTGCTTTATAAAACAAGCAGATGTTTTGCAAGGACTGTATTTTTTTGAAGAAAAGTTTGATTTAGAAACGATTCGACGCAATTTTGAATTTTATGAACCAATGACAGTGCATGAATCGTCGTTATCACCTTGTGTACATGTGATTCAAGCGGCTAAAATTGGCAGATTTGAAAAAGCGTATGAATTATATTTGCGCACAAGTCGTTTAGACTTAGACGATTATAACAATGATACGGAAGATGGCTTGCACATTACTTCAATGGCAGGTACTTGGATGGCAGTTGTAAAAGGTTTTGGTGGGATGCGTGTTTATAATGACAAAGTTCATTTTGCACCACACTTGCCTAATGCTTGGAAATCAATGACTTTTAAAGCGCGTTTTCGCGGTGGTGTGTTAGAAATGAATGTCACAAAAGAAAAGGTAACGGTAAGAAATATGGGTGAAAAAGCTATTGATTTGTCGCTTTACGGGGAGACGCACTCCTTGGAAGCGCATAAATCTGTTGTCCTTTCAACGCAACTCACCGTAACGGAATAAGTTTCCGCGTGAAACGAGTTTAAGTGTTCTTTGACCAATAAAAATTTACCATCAGTTTTCGCCGAATACAACTTGGATTGTATTCGGCGTTGCTGTTTAAAGTGTTACCCCAATCCCTTTCCATCCGTCAAATCCGTTCTACCATGCCGACCGCAAATCAAAATTTGGGATGACTCCTGTTTTGTCGGTTGTGGTGAATGTTGAACATTACAAATTCCTCTCAACCGACAAAATTCGATTAGGAACCGTTCAAATTAAATAAACTTTTTTCGTGAAAATTTATTTAGTTTGAGAAAAGTTTTTAATTTTGTCCAAGAATTAGCGAATATTCGCTACACTTTTTTAAACTTATATGGATAAAAAACAATTTCATATTGCACAAGTGAATGTAGCGCGTTACATCGCGCCGCCAGGTGACCCTATTTTGGATGATTTTGTTGCCCAAATTGACGGAATCAATGCTTTAGCGGATACAAGTCCTGGATTTGTATGGCGGTTGAAGTCCGAATATGACAATGACGCGCTTTCATTGCGTCCGTTTGAGGATGACCGCGTTTTAGTAAATATGTCGGTTTGGGAAGATGTGGATAGTTTAAAACATTATGTATATAAAACGGCTCATGCTGCCGTTATGCGCGATAGAAAACGATGGTTTGAACGCATGCAAGAGCCTTCAATGGTGATTTGGTATCTTCCAAAAGGTTCAATTCCGACCCTTGAAGATTTAAAAGAGCGTTTAATGCATATTCAAAAGCATGGCGCAAGTGAATTTGCATTTGATTTCAAAAATTTATTTTAAGTTTAATGATGAATGATGAATCGTAAGATTTATCATTCATCATTCGACATTCATCATTTATAATCAATCTTTTATGAATAAAAGAATTAAAAAAGTTGCGGTACTTGGCTCTGGTTTGATGGGTTCGGGCATTGCGTGTCAACTCGCTAATATCGGTTTAAATGTACTGATGTTGGACATCGTTCCATTCGATTTGACGGAAGAACAAAAAAAAAATCCCATCTTACGGAATAAAATTGTAAGTACTGCGTTAGATAACGCCTTAAAATCTAAACCCGCAGCTTTATATGAGAAAAGTTTTGCAAATCGTATCCAAATCGGCAATTTTGACGATGATATGTCTAAAATTGCTGATGCGGATTGGATTATTGAAGTTGTTGTCGAACGCCTTGACATTAAAAAGCAGGTTTTCGAAAAAGTTGAAAAATACAGAAAGCCCGGCACTTTAATCACGTCAAATACTTCTGGCATTCCGATTCATACGATGAATGAAGGCAGAAGCGACGATTTTAAACGGAATTTCTGTGGAACGCACTTCTTTAATCCGCCGCGTTATATGCGTTTGTTGGAAATTATTCCGACACCCGAAACCGACCCTAAAATTGTTGAGTTCTTAATGGATTACGGAGATAGGTATCTCGGTAAACAAACGGTATTGTGCAAAGATACGCCTGCGTTCATTGCGAATCGGGTCGGCGTGTACGCTATGGCGAAAATTTATCAATTGACAACTCAAATTGGGTTGCCAATTGACGCAGTAGATATGTTAACGGGCCCCGCGCTGGGTCGTCCGAAGACAGGTACATTCCGATTGGGCGATTTGGTTGGTCATGACACGGCGGCAAATGTCATCAAAGGAATTCGAGTCAATTGCCCTAACGATGAACAAGCGAGCGCGTTGGAAATTCCAAAATATTTGCAATTTCTATTAGACAATAAGTTTCTTGGTAACAAATCGGGTCAAGGTTTCTACAAAAAAACAGGTCAAAAAGATGCCAAAGGCAAACCAATTGTTTTAAGTTTGAATCTTGAAACATTGGAATATGAGCCATCTGTTAGAGCGAATTTGCCTTCATTGAACCTTGCAAAACAAATTGAGGAGTTGCCTCAACGCGTAAGAGCATTGTTTAAAGCCGAAGATAAAGGTGGTGAATTGATTCGTCGTTCTTTGTCGGGTTTATTTGCTTATGTTTCCAATCGGATTCCTGAAATTTCAGACAATTTATATAGTATTGATGACGCTTTGCGGACTGGTTTTGCATGGGAAGTCGGTCCATTTCAATATTGGGACATCATCGGTATTGAAAACGGTATTAAAGCAGCAGAAGCACAAGGCGAAATCGTTGCGGATTGGGTGAAAGAAATGGTTGCAGCAGGTTTCAAAACATTTTATATCGCAGAAAATGGTGTTAAAAAGTTTTATGACCCGCAAACCAAATCGTATCAGCCGATTGCAGGCACTGAACAATTCATTATTTTGGATAATCATCGTTATAAAAAACCTGTTTATGAGAATTCAGAATCGGTTTTGCACGATATTGGCGATGGTGTTTTGTGTTTTGAATTCCGTAGTAAGGCAAATGCAATTGGCGAAGGTGTATTGCGCGGGTTGAACGAGTCCATTCAAATTGCGGAAGAACAAGGTTGGAAAGGTTTGGTCATTGGCAATAATGCAACCAATTTTACCGTCGGCGCGAATTTGATGATGGTGACGATGATGGCGTATGAGCAAGAATGGGATGATTTGAATTTTGCCATTAACACATTTCAACAAACCACTATGCGTTGTCGGTATTCGGCTATTCCAGTGGTTGCGGCGACGCAAGGTTATACATTTGGTGGTGGTTGCGAAACCATAATGCATTGTGATTCAGCCGTTTGTGCTGCGGAGTCGTATATTGGAATGGTCGAAGTTGGGGTTGGTTTGATTCCTGGCGGCGGCGGAACAAAAGAATTTGCATTACGTGCAAGCGATTCGTATTTTGAAGGGGATGTCCAAATTCCAACTTTGATTGAGAAATTTAAAACGATTGCGCAAGCAGCCGTTGGCACTTCTGCGCATGAAGCCTTTGGTTTGGGCTATTTGCAACACAAAAAAGATGTTGTGATTGTCAATAAAGACCGAAATATTGCAGAAGCAAAGAAAAAAGTGTTGGAATTGGCTGATCATTATGTAATGCCGCAACGCCGCAAAGATGTCATGGTTTTGGGACGCACAGGCTTGAGTGCCTTGTATGTGGCGGCGCATAGTTTGAAATTAGGTGGTTATGCGTCGGAACATGATATTAAAATTGCTAAAAAAATTGCTTATGTGTTATGCGGAGGCGATTTGACAGGGGCGCAAAAAGTGAGCGAACAATATTTATTGGATATTGAACGAGAAGCATTTTTGTCTCTTTGCGGCGAGCAGAAAACATTGGATAGAATTCAATATACCTTATTGAATAACAAGCCTTTACGCAATTAATAAAAATTAATAAAATAAGCCTCGAATTACACTAATTTTCACAAATCATTTGTGAAAATTAGTGCAATTCGGGGCAAAAATGACTTTTGTTCAAAATCAAGATGAATTCATTAATCAAAACATTTCTTTTTTAATCATGCTCAAATTAAAAACATTTTGCTTAAAAATAAACTTTATTGCAATGATTTCCATTGCATTGTGCAGTTGTACACCAACACGCCAATTACACGTTATTGGTGAACCGTTGCGTCCTGAAAATCCTACTTACACCGTTAGTAGCATGGATAGCGTTGAAATGAGTATCAGTTTTGCGCACCAAACAGAGGATTTTTGGATTTTTCAAACAAGATTCATCACGTTGAAAGCAGAAAAGCAATTAGAATTATGGTTTGAAAAAGGTGATAATGTTTATTTTGTTAAATCATATCCGATTTTAGCAGCAAGCGGTGTTGCGGGTCCGAAATTGAAAGAAGGTGATTTGCAAGTACCAGAAGGTTTTTATAAAATCAGTTGGCTCAATCCGAATAGTGACCTTCATTTATCCATGCAAGTGAATTATCCAAATGATTTTGATAAAAAAAAGGCACAGCAAGAGGGCAGAACTCAATTAGGTGGTGACATTTTCGTTCATGGAAAAGCGATGTCACTTGGTTGTGTGGCGATTGGCGATGAAGCCATTGAAGAAGTTTTTTATATGTGTTCTAAGATTGGCATTAAAAATTCGGCATTTTTGTCTATGCCACACGATTTTAGGAAAAAAGAGCTTATTCCACAAGATAAAATTTGGTTGAATGAGTTATATCAACAATTAAATGAACAAGTTCGACAAAAGTACATTCACCTGTAAAAAATTCCCTCTGCATATTAAGATACAGAGGGGATTTTTTTTACGCATTTTGTTTACTATAAGTACTTGGACAAAATTAGCAACCTTTGGAAGGTTTTAAACCTTCCAAAGGTTTGATAATCAACGATTTATAAAAATTGTCTATTATCATCCTTATTTCGACACGTTACTTCAGAACTCGTATCCACTTTTAGCTTTGATACGTGTGTGCAGGTGAACTACCGCTACCCTAAAGGGAATAGCGGCTTCAAGACTCAAACGCCTCAGCTACTGCCAACGACTCACCTTGATTTTTGTTTCGAGTCCGAGTCGGTTCCCGACACAGACTTGCAGGTTAGACATCCTTGCGGTAGCTTCTGCGCAGCAAAGGTAATTCTTTTTTTGAATTCTACCCTA
>JBEEMZ010000286.1:0-6275 GCA_041192405.1 Bacteroidota bacterium
TTAATTAAACACAAAGTGTTTTAGATTAAAAACAGCCTTTTGACTCTTATTGATAATCAATCTTTTACAAGTAACTCTTTTTTTTAATCCAGTAATATACATTATCATTATTGAAAATTTAAAAATGTATTGCAATCCTATTTGTTAATCTTATTTATGAACAACTTTAATATTTATTTTATATCATTTATCATTCATCACTATTAAAATAATTTAACTCATGAATACAGCTATGTCCTCTTACGCAAACATTAATCTTGAATACTTGGAAACCATGACCGACGGCGATGCTGATATGATGAAAACCATGTTAGAAATGCTTTTAGTCGAAATCCCAGAGGAATTTGAAAAAATGCAAGTTGCGTTATTGGCAAAAGATTGGAACGAATTGTTTCAATTGAGCCACAAAATGAAAACCACGCTTTCCTTCATTGGCAATTCAACGATGATTGAAATCAACAAAGTGTTGGAAGATAATACGCGGCATCGAACCGATTTGGCATCAGTTCCGACGTTAGTGAAGACGCTTACAGAACTTTCAACCCATGCCGTTGCGGATTTGGAACGCGCTGCTTCTCAAATTTAAGGTTTGAAGGTTGTGAAATAAAGCAAATTTCACAAATCTTTTCTACATTTGTGCCGACAGGCGTTTGTTAGTTGGTTCGTTCGTTCGTTGGTTGGTTAAAACATTGATAATCAATCTTTTAATCTATCAACCAACTAACAAACCAACTAACGAACTAACTTAACATGCTGAAAGTACTGATTTGCGAACAACGCCCTATATTGCTCACGGTGTTGGAATACCGCTTGCGGCAATACGGTTTGCAGATGGTGCGAGCGCGGAATCCGAGTGATGCGTTGCGACGCGTACACGAACGGACGGTTGACTTAGTGTTGGCAGATGTGTGCCAACCTGAGATGAATATTTGTACGTTCATCGGGCTGCTGCGTGAAGATATTGGCAGCAATATTCCGATTATCGTCATGGCGGAACAGGAAAATCGAACCGCTATCATGCAAGCATTAGACGCGGGTGCCGATGATTTTGTATTTCAACCGTTTCGACCTGTCGAATTAATTTTGCGTATTGAAATATTATTAGAAAAAAGTTTAAAGTAATGATGAGTTGGTTCGTTCGTTGGTTCGTTAAAGTATTAGTAACGAACCAACTAACTAACTAACTAACGAACTAATCAACTATGAAAGGAATTATCCTTGCAGGCGGTCTCGGTACGCGCCTCTACCCCTTAACGCTCGCTGTAAGCAAGCAAATGATGCCCGTCTATGACAAACCCATGATTTACTACCCTTTGAGTACACTCATGCACGCAGGCATCCGTGATATTTTAATTATTTCCACGCCTCAAGATTTACCGAATTTCAAAAAATTATTTGGCAATGGTCATGATTTTGGCTGTAATATTTCGTATAAAGAACAAATTGTTCCGAATGGTTTGGCACAAGCCTTTGTGTTGGGCGAAAAATTTGTAGGAAATGATTCAGCCGCTTTGATTTTGGGAGACAATATTTTTTATGGAAATGGTTTAAAAGAGTTGTTGCAAGGTTCGGCAAATCCGACAGGCGGCGTTGTTTTTGCGTATCAAGTGGCGGATCCTGAGCGTTATGGCGTAGTTGAATTCGATAAAAATTTGAAAGCATTGTCTATTGAGGAGAAACCTTTGAAACCAAAATCAAATTATGCCGTGCCAGGATTGTATTTTTATGACAATTCGGTGATTGAAGTAGCTAAAAACTTGAAGCCAAGTCCGCGAGGTGAGTATGAAATCACGGATGTGAACAAATATTATTTGGCAGCAGGCAAATTAAAAGTAGGTGTGCTTGGGCGCGGCGTTGCTTGGTTAGACACAGGTACGCATGAATCATTGTTGCAAGCAGGTCAATTTATCCAAGTGATTGAGGAGCGTCAAGGGTTGAAAATAGGTTGCATTGAGGAAGTCGCGCATGAAATGGGCTTTATTGACGATGCGCAATTAGAAAAATTGGGGCATAAATTTCTGAAAAGTGGTTATGGAGAATATTTGTTGAAATTATTGAAGAAGTAAATGATTAAATATCCAAATATCCTACTGAGTTGTTAAAGATGTAAGCTATAAATAATCGATTATACACTACTAAGATGTTAAAGTTGTAATATGTTTTTTTTTTGCAGATTTCGCAGAAAAGACTCCAAAAGAAAATCGGCGAGCATCTGCGGAAAAAACATATTATAACTTTAACGACTCAGTAGCATAAAAACGCTATCAATTATTTTGAACGCAAACGTATCACAGGGCAAATCAATTCTTCCAAAGAAATGCCACCATGTTGAAATGTATTTTTATAATAATTATTGAAATAATTATAATTATTCGGATACAAGAAAAACGAATCTTCCTTCGCAAAAATGTACGTCGAACTCACATTCGGGCGCGGCAAACCTGCTGTTTTCGGGTCGCGCACTTCCAAAACATCTTTCCTATCATATTGCAAATTTCTTCCAACTTTGTACCGCAAATTCGTTGTCGTTTCCTTATCGCCCACCACACGCGAAGGCGTTTTCACGCGAATCGTTCCATGATCGGTTGTAATAATTAATCGAATATTTTTTTCTGCCAACCGTTGCAACGCCGACCAAATCGGCGAATGTATAAACCACGAACGCGTTAACGAACGATACGCCGTTTCATCGCCCGCCAATTCTTTTAACACTTCCATCTCCGTCCGCGCATGAGAAAGCATATCAATAAAATTATATACAATCACACTTAAATCATTGTTGATGTAGCGTATTATATTGTCATTCAATTGTTTAGCCGCCGCCACATTCGTAATTTTCACATAGTCAAAACGAATCGGTTTATGCATCGTCCGTTTCAATTGGTCTCCCAGAAACTCATGTTCATGTAAATTTTTGCCGCCATCTTCGGAATCATTCAACCATTTATCAGGAAAACGCGCCTCAATATCCGCAGGCATCAAGCCCGAAAAAATCGCATTTCGACTATATTGTGTACTTGCGGGCAGGATGGAACAAAAATAATCCTCCTCCTCGACCCGATACAATTCTGTAATAATCGGTTCTAAAACCTTCCATTGGTCAAAACGCAGGTTATCTAACAATAACATTACGGTTGGAATCCCGTCTCCAATAAATGGCAAAACCTTCGTTCGCATCAATTGATGCGACATTAAAGGCGCGTTATGCTTATTTTTATTGAGCCAATCCACATAATTTTTAGCAATATATTTTGAAAAAGCCTTATTTGCTTCACTTTTTTGGTCGTTGAGAATCTCGCTCATTTCATTATTATTGCCCGCGTCCATGCGCAATTCCCAACTAATTATTTTTTTATACACATCCACCCATTCCGACATATTCAATCCCGCATTAATTTGATTGAACAATTCAATGAAATTTTGTTGATAATCTGCATTTGTTTTTTCATTAATGAGCCGCTTTTTGTCGGTAATGCGCTTGAGTGTCATCAAAATTTGATTGGGATTCACAGGTTTTATCAAATAATCTTTGATTTGCGCACCAATCGCGGATTCCATCACATGTTCCGCCTCATTTTTGGTAATCATGACCACAGGCAAATGTGGAAAATTCGCTTTCAATTTCGCCAGTGTTTCCAATCCTGTCAACCCTGGCATGGATTCATCTAAAAATACGACATCAAAATCACGTTGCGTTTCGCACTCATCCAGCGCGTCATGTCCGTTCGTGACCGTCACCACGTCATACCCTTTTTGTTTTAAAAAAAGGACATGCGGTTTCAATAAATCAATTTCGTCATCTGCCCACAAAATTCTAATTTTATCCATCTTTTCTACCTTAAAAACGGTTTGAAATATATATCTTTGATTTTCAATGTTATACAAATATTGTAAAATTCACTTTTGGAACGGTATTTGCAAATTGCAAACCCATAGGAACATATAGCACATAACATTTTGTAAATATTCTATGTGCCAGATGTTCCTATGGGTTTGCAAAAGTACGTCATTTATCGCCTCCTTCAAAAAAAAAACTAAAAATAATTGACTATAAATTTCTTAAAACGAGATTTTTAAAAAAAAATTTGCAGTAATAAAGCCTAATTTCAGAGATGATAAAAAAAAATTATTTTTTTTTTTAAAATTTTTGAGAAAAAAGATACGTTGTAATAATTTTTTAGCTTAAATTTACATCGTGATTTTGTTGAAGGCATTATAGTTAATAATTCGTTAATGTTTAGTGAATCATCCAATGCAAAAAAAGGTCAAAATTTTCAACGATCCCGTCTATGGATTCATATCTGTACCCGTAGGCATCTTGTTAGAAATCATTGAACATCCTTTTTTTCAACGATTGCGGCGCATATCACAATTAGGATTGACTTCTTACGTTTATCCTGGAGCGTTACACACTCGCTTTCATCACGCACTGGGAGCATTGCATTTGATGACCCGCGCCGTTGAAGTACTGCGCACGAAGGGTATTGAAATTTCGGAAATTGAAGCAGAAGCCGTTTGTATTGCGATTTTGTTGCATGATATTGGTCATGGACCCTTTTCGCATGCACTCGAACACACGATTATTGACATTCATCACGAGGAAATGTCAATTCTTTTTATGGAGCAACTTAATCAACATTTTAATGGGAAGTTGCAATTAGCGATAATGATTTTCAAAGGAACACATCCTAAAAAATTCTTACATCAATTAGTTTCTGGACAATTAGATATGGATCGTTTAGATTATTTGTCCCGCGATAGTTTTTTCACGGGGGTAACCGAAGGTTCGGTTGGACACGACCGTTTAATCCAAATGTTGAATGTCATTGAAGGTGAATTAGTTGTTGAAGAAAAAGGTATTTTCAGTGTAGAGCATTTTTTAATTGCCCGAAGACTCATGTATTGGCAAGTTTATTTGCACAAAACAGTGTTATCCGCCGAGCAAATGTTAATTAAAACATTGCAACGCGCTAAACAATTAATTCAAGAAGGTACACGCATTGAAAGTTTTGGTAATTTAAATTATTTTCTAAATCAATCTTTTACAGATAGCGATAAAAAAAATATAAAAAATTTGCCAAATCATTTTGCCATGTTAGATGATTTTGATATTATTGCATCGTTAAAGCAATGGACAATACACGGAGACCTCGTTTTATCCTATCTGGCAAAGTGCCTCTTGCATCGGAAATTGTTTAAAACTCGGTTGCAAAATACGGTGATTCCTCCTTCGGAAGTTGCAGCAGCAGAAGCACTCGTTAAACAACAGTTTCCACAATTAACGGATACAGAAATCCGTTATTGGGTTTTTACAGGCAAGGAAAGTAACCGAACTTACAATAAGAAAAAAGATGATATTAAGATATTGATGAAGAACGGAACGGTTCGTTCGTTTTCCGAAAGTGCGGATTACGAGTTGCAAACAAAAATAATTTACAGATATTATATCTGTTTTCCAAAAAGTTATTAAATTTGCATAAGTATTCGTTAAGCGGAACAATTTGGTGTCAAAAAAAATGTTAATAAAAGGTTATATAATTGTAAATCAATGGATTAACAACGAATTGCGGAGGTTGGATAAGGGATTTCGGAATGAAAAAGAGCATTCATTTTAGATGCTGAAATCTAAAAAAGGCGTATTTTTGTATGTAAATTAAAAGAAATTTACATACAAAAATCTCAAAAACAGATATTTCAGCATGTAAATTAAAAATAATTTACATGCCGAAATCTGAAATCCACCTTCCGCAATCGAAAAGAGCTGACTTAAATATTTTGATTAATATTTATTTTACAATTCATTCATTAAAATTTTCTAATTCATTCTAAACCAAACTCAGAGTTATGAGAAGATTAAACCTGATTCTTTCTGCAGCTATGTCTTTCGGTGCAGTGATGGCTTTCGCGCAAGATACGCCACCGAATGCTCAGCCTGGTAAGTGCTATGCAAAGTGTATGATTCCAGATCAGTACGAGACTAAAACAGAAACAGTTGAAACGAAAGGCGCGTCAATCCGCCGTGAAGCTGTTCCTGCACAATATGGTAGCGTAACTGACCAAGTTTTAGTTAAAGCGGAGAGCAAGCGCGTTACTGCGATTCCTGCGACGTTTGAGACTGTGACGGAGACGATCATGACGAAGCCAGAAAGCAAGCGTTTAATTTCAGTGCCTGCTACATACGAAACGGTTACTGAAAAGGTGATGACTAAAGGCGAAAGTAAGCGTTTAGTTCCAGTGCCTGCGACTTACGAAACGTTGTCTGAAACTGTAATGGT
>JBEEMZ010000287.1:0-6259 GCA_041192405.1 Bacteroidota bacterium
TGCTAACTTTGCCCACTTTAATCATTCTGAAATCCAAAATCCGCATTCACAATTCAACATGGCTTACAGCAATATCCGAGAAGAAGAATTAAAAAATAAGGTCGCTAAAGACTTTTTCAACGCTTTTGATTGCACTAAAATCGTCGGTAATCTTGATTTTTGCGTTACGTTGCCGTCCAAATCGCTCAATCCTCTCTTTGAAATCGAATCGCTCTTTTGGGCGGAGGCGAAAAAAGGCAAAGCCGAAATTGCTAAATCAATGGTGCAATTGATTCTCACCGTCGGCAAAGCCCGCACTTTTGATAAATTTTTACCGCCTGCGTTTCTCGGCGCGTTCGATGCGGAGAAAATTGCCTTTATGCCGTATAATGACATTCACGAGATTTTTTACAAAAACGATTTTAATTGGAATGTCACGCCGTCAAATCACGAATCCAAAGAATTTAAACAAATTTATCATACCGTCGTCGAAAATATTGAAACGAATGCTTTTGTTTTCTTTTTCGACCGCGACGCACAGGATTTAAAAAGTTTTGTCAAAACAAATTTTATTGCGGGAAAATCTTCTACTTCCAAAATTAATATTGACAAAAATAATTTCATGGTCATTTACAACAAATGGCTTTCGACCGTCAAACCTTCGATTGCGTTGAATTGGGATTTGGCTAAGAAAAAAGGCATTATTGATGGCGATTTTTATCTGGCGGATTTGCTTTCGCATGAAAATCAGACGTTGAAAGAAAAACTTTTTGTGTTGCTCCAGCAATCCAAGTACGAATTAGACCGTAATTTGGATGAAACGGGCTTTTTCACGCAGAAAACCGCTTCGTTTAACGATAAACAAAAAGCGCATATTCAGTTTTGGAACAAATATGAGCGTCCGCCCAAACAAGAATATTGGGATTACATTGTGCAACGCCGTGATTTGCTCGTGCCGCAAGACGTGCGCGAACGAAAAGGTAGTTTTTTCACGCCACAAATTTGGGTCGAACTGTCGCAGCGATATTTGACCGATGTGCTTGGCGACGATTGGCAAGATGACTATTATATTTGGGATTGCGCCGCAGGGACGGGCAATTTATTGGCGGGTTTGGTCAATAAATATCGCATTTATGCGTCCACGCTCGACCGTCAAGATGTGGATGTTATCAAAGACCGCATCAAAAATGGAGCGAATTTGGTAGAAAATCATGTTTTTCAGTTCGATTTTTTGAATGATGACTTTGATAAATTGCCGAAATCATTGAGAGACATCATTAATGACCCCGAAAAACGGAAAAAATTAGTGATGTACATGAATCCGCCTTATGCGGAAGTGGCCACAACTCGAACAAGAACGAATACAGGAGCCAATAAAAATAGTGTTGAACAAACCAAAATTCATGCAAAATATTCTAATGTCATCGGAATTGCTTCAAAAGAACTTTTTGCTCAATTTTACACGCGCATTTATGCTGAAATGGATGGCTGCATTTTAGCCGAATTTTCAACCTTGAAAGCATTATCGGGTCCCAATTTTTTTGATTTTCGACGTTTCTTTAAAGCAAAATTGGAAAAAGGCTTTGTAGTACCTGCGAATACTTTTGATAACGTGACGGGTAGTTTTCCGATAGGATTTAAAATTTGGAACACGAATAAGAAAGTGATTTTTACTCAAATTCAAATGGACATTTACGATAAAAATGGGCACTTCATTGGTTTTAAAGATTTTTATTCTTATGATGACCGTAAATTCATCAATGATTGGATGATTGAAACGAGAAGCCAAGCCAAGAATTATGAAAATCTTGCCTTTTTAGGCTGTTATGGAAATGATTTCTTAAATCAAAACATCATTAGAATACAGCGAACCAAAGAAGAATTGAAAACACCAAGAGGCAGTTATATTACGGCAGGGAATTTAACCCAAGCGGCTATTTATTACACGGTTCGCAAATGTATCGCCGCGACTTGGCTCAACGACCGCGACCAATTTTTATATCCAAACGACGGTTGGAAAACCGATTTGGCATTTCAAAATGATTGTTTGACTTATACGTTATTTAGCAATAACATTCAATCGAAATATGGCACAAATCATTGGATTCCGTTTACCGAAATGGAAGTCGAGCCGCGAGAAGCGTTTGAAAGCCATTTTATGACGGATTTTCTGAAAGGGAAAATCAAAACAGCAGCATCAGACTTATTCAAAAGTGACAAAACAGCTCCAAAACAACCTTTAATCTTTTCCGCCGAAGCGCAAGCGGTATTTGAAGCAGGTAAAAAATTGTGGCAATACTATCATTTACAATCGGATACAAATGTGAATGCATCGTTATATGATATTCGGGAGCATTTTCAAGGCAGAAACGACGCGGGCAAAATGAAAACTAAAAGTGAAGATGAAGCTTATATGAAATGTATCAAAAGTTTGCGCGAAGCATTGCACGTTTTAGAGACCAAATTGCAACCGAAAGTGTATGCTTATGGTTTTTTGAAAGCGTAAAAAGTAATAAAACCTCGTTTTTTAACAATTTTCTATCAAAATCGGCTTATCTTTGTACTTAAAATTACTGACAATGGTACTCAATTTCATTTATAATCAATCGGGGCAACCCGAATATGCGGTCGTCCCCATTCAAATTTGGGAAATGTTGAAACAGCATTTGACTCAACCTGTGGAAATGTTGCCACTTGTAACCGTCAAGCCTACGCCTTTTGACCCGACTCAATATGAAGGGATGATTCGTTATAAAAATTTAGACATCGAAACCGAATTACAAAAAATGCGCTCAGAGTTCATTGGTTTATGACTTAACAATTGTCACTCGAAACCAAAAAGATATGGAAAAAGTGGAGGGTTTGCAAATTTTTAATCCATTTAAATAAAATGGCTTAAAAGTTTGCGCGAAGCATTGCCCGTTTTAGAAACCAAATTGCAACCCAAAGTGTATGCTTATGGTTTTTTGAAAGCGTAAAATCATATAATTCTCTTAAACAAAACAAAATCTGTTTTGTTTTGATTGTTAGACTTTTTTAAAGAAACGAAAATGCCCAGAAAAGATTTATATCATTCCGTCGTTCGAGAATGTTTGGAAAAAGCGGGGTGGAAAATTACACACGACCCGTATATCATCAAACGCACAAGCCGAAAACCTTATGAAGTAGATTTAGCAGCAGAGCGAATCATTACTGCCGAAAAAGGAAGCGAACGGATAGCCGTCGAAATTAAAAGTTTTTTGAGTTCCTCGTTGACATACGATTTTCATAATGCGTTTGGTCAATATAGCATTTATCGCTTTTTCATGCAAACCAAAGATCCGAACCGAAAATTATTTTTAGCTATCACGAATGAAGCCTTTGATAATTTTTTTGTGGACGAAGATGTTCAAGCGATTTGTGATTATTTCAAAGTGAACCTTTTTATTTTTAATGCAACCAAAAAAGAAATTATATCATGGTTAGAAAAATAAAAAAATATCAACGATTGTTAGCGCAATTCTTATTAGAAGAATTACCTGAAAATCAATCCGAAGAATTGAGTTATCAAGTCATTACAGATATGAAAAACAATCATTTTCAATTAGTCGAAATGGGTTGGTATGAAAATAAATTTATTTATCGAATCGTGCTACATCTGAGCATTAAGCCTAATGCAAAAATTTGGCTGTGGGTCAATAATACGGATATACTTGTGGCGGAAGAACTAGTCAAGTTAGGCGTGCTGGCTTCGGATATTGTGTTGGGCTTTCATTCTGCTGAGGTTCGCCGCTATACAGGATTTGCTGTTGCGTAAGGACTCAGTTGCAACCCAAAGGGTATGCTTATGGTTTTTTTTGAAAGTCTGAACTTGGATGGATTGGATTATCTGGATTTGAACACATCCAGATAATCCAATCCATCCAAGCCTAAATTTCTTGATAATCGTGTTTTAAAAACTTGTTTGCTTTGGTGAAAATTGCCTTAAAATGCCTATCTGTCAATGAGATTTGATGGTGATTCAATTCATTTTCGATTTTATCTTTGTTGAGCGTTAGAATGTATTGAAAATCATCATATAAATCTTCTTGTTTCAACAAAAAATGCAAACTTTGTATCAAAGTATCTTGATCCACATCAAAAATATTATCGTGAATCAAGCATTTAGGATGTCTTTTTTCCATAAACTCATTGAACATCAATGCCATATCATAAATAAACACTTTAGTTCTATCCACACTATGACTGCCATCCGCATCCACACGCATCTCAAATTCAATACTTGTTTTCGCCTTTTGTTGAATCTGAATCGTAAAAGCGGCTTTGCGATTGCCCATGATGAGTTCATGAATTTTCAAAATCGTCTCTTGAAAACTTTCTTGAAACGCTTTCATCTCAAATAATAAGGTCTTCAATTGCAATAATAAATCCCCTTTTTTCTGTACCAACACTTGTTTTTCAAGTTCCGCATTTTCAAAATCGTTCATCAAGGTACGGATACGACTTAACGCCTCATTTTTTTTATCATAAATACTCAACGACGTATTCAAATCTTTCAAAATGCCCTTCGTATCAATTAATTTAATTTTTTCTGCTTGCTGCTTTTCCAAAGCAATAATATGACCTCTAATTACGTCTAAATCAGCATTTAATATCTTTAACTTATTATTAATAAGAGTGTGTTGAAATTGGTCAATTTTATCTTTAAAAGCCTTTACTTGTTCAATAGATTTGGCAATCAAACTGCCTAATCCTTGCTTAAATTGATTATAAATAATTTCAATATCATTTTCAGTAATTTCTTCCGCTTTGGGCAAGTTTTGAATTTGAGCGATTTCAGATTTGAGTATTTTTTGCCTAATTCTCCACCTATCCAACTGCAATTCTACAGCAATAATTTCTTTTTGGAGCGATTCAAAAGCCGTATTATTCTTTAAACCTTCAATGGCTTCCTTGATTTTGGACACATCTTCTTTTAATTCATTCAAATTAGCTTTAATATCACCTATTTTTTTAGTATTATTTTCGGTCAATTGCTTCTTAATTTCCTTAATATACTCAAATTTTTTATCAATTGCTTCAATCGTTTTTTTAATATTTTCATACAAATCCAAATCCAGTCCCAAAAAATACAAGTGAATTGGGTATAACGTATTAGCAGGAATGCGCAATTTGGTATCGTAACAGGTGATAATATCTTTAAATTCAGAACGTTCCTCTCGAATAATCGGGCCCAACAACGCTCGAAAAGAAGGTTTTGAGGTTACATTTTTATCTTTATAAAACAATTCTGTTAAAAAATAAAGCGCATCAGCAACATTATTGAAAAGAATTTCCTTTCCATTCCAAATAATAATTGGTTCGGCAGCAAATAAAGGCGTTCTGATGATAGTCAAACGATGTTCGTGTAGGCGTAAATCTAATTTAATAGCCGTAGCAGGCGGCAAAATCGTTTTCGGGATTCTGAAGATACGATTTTGTTTATCAAAAGACTTCATCAAACAAAATTGAATCATTTCGATACATACAGACTTCCCGACACCATTTGTTTTACGATGCCCGATAGTGCTATTGTCCACTTTTTCGCCCAAAATAATATTAATGCCCGAATCAAACACGATTGGAGCAAAGATTTCAGGTTCTGAATACAATTTTAAAAGTCTCATGACACTTTGTAAATATAAGGTTCTTTAAAATCAATCAAATCGCAGGTGTGCAAAAACAACAGTGCGAATAAAATTTGGCGATAATGAATAATACCGCTTTTATTTAATTCTGCGGCGATTTCAAAAATAGATATTTTATTTTGTTTACTTTTTTTAAGCTGCTTCAAAATAAGATATCCGACATACACTACAGATGTTTTTAATTGTTCGTCTTTTGAAATGAGTGCGGTCGTCTGCATGATTCCATTTATGAAGTAATAGGATTCGGAAATACATTACAATTAATCGTTTGATGAATGGTTGTTCTATGATCATTTTAGGTGTAAAATCAAGTTTTTATTTTCAAAACAATATTTTTATTATATAATAAAATCCAATTTTTATAAAACAATTCGTTTTAGAAAGCAAAGTAACTTACTTTTTTAGACTAAAAAAAATTTTTACTCACTTTTTGCTAAAAAAAATGATGCAACTATCCTTAAAAAATTTTATAAGGAGCGTAAAGATGAAGATTATATGAAATGTATCAAAAGTTTGCGCGAAGCATTGCACGTTTTAGAAACGAAATTGCAACCGAAAGTGTATGCTTATGGTTTTTTTTGAAAGCGTAAAAAATAATAACGTCGGCGAGGTTT
>JBEEMZ010000288.1:0-6392 GCA_041192405.1 Bacteroidota bacterium
CAATTTGCATTAGCTCCTGATTTCAATGCGGAGAAAATCAATCAATCATTGACTACAATTCAAACACAATTGCAATCTAAAGAAGTTGCACAAGGTTTGGCACCAAAAGAATTGACGAAATCAGTAGAAACCATTGAGTTATTGAAACAAGATATTGCGGCAGCGCAACCGAATGATGTCAAATCTAAATTGAATATTCGCAAGCGAATTGGCATTTTGAATAAAAATATCAAAACCTTGTTGGAAGAACCAAACGTTATAACGGATAAAAAGGCGCAAAAAATCATTAAGCATGAAAGCAAAGAATTGGTTTCATTGGCACTTGGTTTCGGAACAATGATTGGTTGGAAACGGATTGTGGTGACGATTGGTGAAAAAATCGGTAAGCGTCACATGACGTATGCCGAAGGCGCGACGGCTGAGTTGATTGCGGCAACAACAATTGGTTTGGCATCTCAATTTGGTTTGCCTGTGAGTACGACACACGTTTTATCCTCTGGGGTTGCGGGCAGTATGGTTGCTTCCAAAGGCGTGAAAAATCTTCAAAGAGGAACGGTTTCTAATATTGCGTTGGCATGGGTATTGACTTTGCCTGCAACGATTTTATTGTCGGGTGGATTGTTTTTATTATTCCGCTTGTTTGCCTAATTCATTCAAGTTGCTGCCTATCGAATTTTGCCACACATTTACACGAATAATTTGTAGCAAAATAGAATAGGTAGCAACTTCCCTTAACTAACGAATGATACAACCAACAGAAATTTTACAAAAAATGACTGAACACGATACATTTAGTCGTTGGCTCGGTCTTGTGGTGGACGAAATGGGTACGGGCAATTGTCGTTTGCACTATGTTGTGAAGCCCGAAATGTTGAATGGTTTTGGCATTATTCACGGCGGCGCGGTGTTTGCTGCGGCTGATTCTGCCTTTGCGTTTGCTTGCAATTCGCATGGTCGTTTAAGTGTTGCATTAGATGTTTCGATAACGTTTACGCGGTCGGCAAAAGTGGGTGAAACCTTGTTTGTAGAAGCGAAAGAGGTGCATCTTGGCAATAAAACGAGTGTTTACGACATCATAACGCGCAATGAACATGGCGAAACCGTTGCTATTTTCAAAGGAACGGCGTATCGCACAAGTAAATCTATCCTTTGACCTTTTTTAATGCTATTTATTAATTTTACAATTCATTGATTATCAATAAATTGTGAAATTAATAAACTGCATTCATCATTCATCATTATTTGTTGTTTTGAAATCTTCTTATCTTGCCCCAAAATTCGGAAAATCAAAACAAAAATCATTGATTTATGGTCACACAATTGACTCCGACCACTATTATGGTCTTGATAGTGATTTACTTTTTGGGTTTGATAGGCATTGCCTTCCTCACTTCCCAAAATAGTGATAATCACTCGTTTTTCCTCGCTAATAAAAAATCGCCTTGGTATTTGATTGCGATTGGCATGATTGGCACGTCTATTTCGGGCGTGACGTTTATTTCGGTTCCTGGCTGGGTCGAAGCCAATTCGATGTCGTATATGCAAACCGTTTTAGGATTTTGGGTAGGTTATTTAGTTATCGCATTTGTTTTGTTGCCAATGTATTATAAATTAAATTTAATTTCAATTTATACTTATTTGGAACAGCGATTTGGTGTGCATGCTTACAAAACGGGCTCCGCCTTTTTCCTCATTTCGCGCACAGTCGGGTCGGGATTCCGCCTTTATTTGGCAGCAATGGTTTTAGATACCTTTGTGACGGGTCCCTTAGGCGTACCGTTTTGGGTGACGGTTTTCGTAACGATTGCGCTCATTTGGACTTATACTTTTAAAGGCGGCGTGAAGACAATTATTTGGACAGACCTCATTCAAACCTTATTTTTGATTGGCGCACTCGTGATGACGTTATATATGTTGGGCAGCAGGTTAGATTTAGGCATTAGCGGCATCATTTCAACAGTTGCAGATAGTCCAAAATCGCAAATTTTATTCTTTGAAAATGGTTGGGCAGACCCGAAAAACTTTTTTAAACAATTTTTATCAGGCGTAAGTATTTGTATCGTGATGTCGGGGCTTGACCAAGATATTATGCAGAAAAACTTAACGGTCAAAACACTGAGAGGCGCGCAAATCAATATGATGAGCTATGGAACTTTATTGGCATTTATCAATTTATTGTTCTTAACGCTTGGTATTCTGTTGTTTATGTATGCAAAAAAAAATGGTATTGAAATTCCAATGGTCAATGGAAAACCACGTACTGATTTACTTTTCCCTACCATTGCGCTCCATCATTCCTCTATTGCGATAGGTGTGATGTTTATGCTTGGCATCATTGCATCTACGTATGCGAGTGCGGATTCCGCGCTCACTTCTTTAACCACTGCGTTTTGTATTGACTTTTTGGGTTTTCAGAAAAAAGAAAATATTACGGCTAACTCTAATCGGACGCGAACTTTAGTGCATCTTGGATTTTCGGTATTGTTATTTTTTATCATATTATTGTTTTATTTCATCAATGATGCGGCGGTGATTGAGGCAATCTATAAGGTAGCGAGTTACACGTATGGTCCGTTATTGGGGCTTTTTGCTTTTGGATTCTTGACAAAATATCAAATTCAGGACCGATTGGCTCCGTATGTATGCGTTTTGTCACCGATTTTGTGTTATATTATCAATGAAAATTCGCAAAAATGGTTCAATGGCTATAAATTCAGTTTTGAATTATTGATTTTAAATGGACTATTAACGTTCATCGGCTTGTTTTTGATTTCTAAACGAGGGGAGACTGTTTCAATAAGAAGTTAATCTAAGTAGAACAGATTTAGAAAATTCGTGTCTTATTTTGCAACGATTTCAATTTTATTTTGAAAAGTAACGTTTTTCACAGCAACATGAAAATTGGCATTTTTGAATTAGCTCCAAGAGGGCATCCGCCGTTAGTTGAGTCGGTTGTGCAGATTTATGAGACCGTTCCAACAAATAAAATTTGGATTATTACGCACGAAAAGGGGCGGAGCGATTTAAAGTTTTTAGAAAATAACCAAACTTTATTATGTATAAAGCGCGATAATCAATCTTATTTAGATTTTTTTAATGAAATTAAAAATTTAAATTTGGATAAAATTTTTCTAATTACTTTTGAAGCCTTGTCGAAAGAGAATTATGAAGTGATTCGAGCATTTTGTAAAATGGATTTTCAAATACCGATTTATCTGTTTTTGCATAATACTGATTTTTGGTTTCAGCAAAATCTTTTCGATAAAATTTCAAATACAGTTTACGCGGTTAAAAAAGTCGCTGATTTGCCGTATCAATTGAAATTGAATTTTTTATATCCTTCAAAAAATCGTCAATTGATTCAAAAAGTGCGCGAATCGGGTGGAAATTTTTTGATTTTAAGTGAATCGGTCGCTGCCGAATTAGCAAAATATGTGCCTTCAAATGAAATAAACGTAATTCCATTTTCGGTTTATAACGAACAGTTGCTTGATACTTCTGCTGAAAATAAACGATTGCGGATTTGCATTCCAGGGATGATTTCAGCATTGCGGCGCGATTATGATAGCATTTTGGATTTATTGGAACGTTATGAAAATGATTTGAAAGATACCGTTGAATTAGATTTGCTTGGCGCGTTCAATGCAAAAGAAGGCGGCGAAAAAGTTAAAATCAGGGTGAATCAATTGATTGCCAAAGGTTTTCATATTCATGCTTATCATCATTGGTTGGAAATGGATTTCTATAATGAGCAACTTGGAAAAGCCGATTTGATTTTAGGGAATATGCACTTGCAACAAGGGCGTTTAGGTCAATACGGCAAAACAAAAGAAACGGGTATTTTGTTTACGATGATAAAAGCGGGCAAGCCAGGTCTTTTACCAGTTGGTTATCCGCCTGAAACGCCTTTGAAAAGTAGTGCTTTAACATTTCAAAATTATGAAGAGGTGGCTACCATTATTTTGAATTATTTAAATAATCCCAAATTATTAAATGATTTAAAACAAAAAGCCAAAGAAAATGCGTTCTATTATCATCCCAATCAGATTTATAAACGCATAGAGGTATAGTATTTTATTTAAAATGTTTAAATAATTTAAAATCATGGGTTACAGCAATTACAAAAAAATTAAAACGGTCAGCAAAAAATTTAAAGTGGATGTGGTTCTGGAGCGACTTTTTGAAAATGTAAAGCGCGTTGAACCCAGCAGTTGGCTTAAAGAATCCTTGGAATTCGCAGAATTGATGCCTTTGACCAATGAAAAATCAAAATCAGAGCGCATTGTTTCGCCCATTTTGTTAGAAGTTGTAAAATCCTATTCGACTCAAATTACATTGTTTTCGGGTGAAAATATTGATATTCAACCAGAAAACGATTTATCGGGAGAATGCGATTTCTTTTTTGGGTTGCACCCGCCCAAACCATTTATTGATACGCCGATTATCTCGCTCACAGAGGCGAAAGATGAAGATATGGAATTGGGAATTGGGCAATGCGCCGCGCAAATGTATGGCGCACGACTTTTTAATGAAGCGGATGGGAAAAATATTCCTGTTATTTATGGATGTGTTACGAATGGCTTGGAATGGCAATTTCTAAAATTATATAACAATTGTTTTTATGTAGATAAAAAAGTTTATACCGATTTAAGTGAAGTTTTGGGTGTATGGCATACCATTTTGAAATTTTATTTAGGGCAATCCTAATTTTACATAAGATTGATTTTCAATGGTTTATAAAAAAAGCCCCTTAGTATTACGGCACTAAGGGGTGAAAAATTCCGAGTTTAGTAGGCAGTAGCCATTTGATTTCGTTTCCTACGGAATGACAAAAAAGTTGTTATTCCGTAGTTTTTGTCATTCTGTAGGAAACGAAATCGGATTATACACTTGCTGTTTTAGCAGAAGCCTGTTGCGGCATCGCGTGGTCTGAAATATTGGCTTTGTGTGACAACATCACGCGCTGTACTTTTTCCAATAATTCAGCAGGCGAAAACGGTTTTCCAATGTGGTCGGTCATGCCAAACAATTGCGCTTTTTCCTTTTCGTTCACATACGCGGACGCAGTAAACGCAATAATCGGCACAATAGATTTTTCAGCATGTTGCATTTTGCGAATCTCCGCAACTGCCCGATAACCATCCATACGCGGCATTTGAATATCCATCAAGATTAAATCAAAATCTTGTTTGGCGACTTTTTCCAACGCTTCAATGCCATCTCCCGCCGCAGTAACGATGATACCTTGCTTTTTAAGCATGTTTACAACCAACATTTGGTTTACTTTATTGTCTTCAACAACCAAAACGCGCTTATCTTTCAAGTATTCAGGGTCTGTTTCGGCAGGCACCCCTTCCATATTACCATCAGTTTTTTCAGTTGCGGCTTCGGCAGCAGGCAATTTGTACGGTAAATAAATCGTTGCCGTTGTGCCATGCTCGCTCAAACCCGTCCAAAAAGTACCATTTTGTAACTCAATTAACCGTTTTGCAATGATTAATTCCATTTCATCATTCCCCGCGCCTTCAAAATCAGTGCGTTCTACAATTTTCTTCAAAAATTTGGAAATATGATTCGCCCCTTCTCCCTTCATCACAAGGTCAATTTTGACCATAATTTCATGGTTCAATGCTTCGGCGCGGCTAATATCGAAATAAATATTGCCTTTTATCAATAAATTCCGAATATTATTGAGCATATAAGTCATAATCTGCGTCAAACGAACAGGGTCACCATTCAATTGATGTGGAATATCTTGACTCACAGCGTACTCAATTTGAACTGCTTTATCCGACTGAATCTCTTTTTTAACTTCTGCAATAATTTCTTCTGGACTGAAATCAATGGTTTCTAAAGACAATTTACCCGCTTCTATCTTAGAAAAATCTAATACGTCATTGATTAAAACCAATAAATTATTTGCCGCAAATTGCAAATTTTGAATATGATCTTTTTGGTCTTTTCGCGGCTCTTGCGTCATCAATAAATGCGACAAACCAACAATTGCATTCAATGGACTACCCATTTCCCGCGTAACATTTGCCAAAAAGTGGTCTTTGGAATACAAAGTATTTTGCGAAAGTTCTCTTTCCGCCATCTCGCGCAACAAACGCTCATTCAATGCGTCTAACCCAACATTCTTTTCATTCAACTCTGCATTTTTAAGGTCAATTTCAACTTTTTGTTGAACGATAGAATTGTTTTGACCTTGAATTTGCTCATTCAACAACGTTAATTTTTCATTATCGGCTTTTTTCGATTTATAATTTCGGTAGAAGTTGTAAACCGAATAAACCGCTAAACCTAATAACCCTAATAACAGAAATTGAATTTTCCGATTGGTATCCTTATCACGTTCCAATAATTCTAATTGCCGATTTTTCTCCTTGACC
>JBEEMZ010000289.1:0-6145 GCA_041192405.1 Bacteroidota bacterium
TAGACATTTGTTGTTTGGGTCTTTTGTTGATTAAAAAATTGATAATAAATCTTTTAAGCAACAAACGACCCAACTAATTAAGGCTACTTCATCCAAGCGCGTATCAACAACGGATTGATAAATAAATCGCTCGCCAAAGCCGTCAATAAAGTGACCGCAACTAATTTTCCAACAATCACACTCGGCGGATGATGGCTAAATAACATCACCATAAAACCGCAAAACAAGATAATTGTGGTCAAAAATACAGGTTTGCCCGTCTCAATCATGGTCGTATGCAATGCTTTTTCGACCGATTCGCCTTTCGATTGGTTCAAACGGAAACTGCTCAAAAAGTGAATCGTATCATCAATCGCAATCCCAAACACAACCGTAAATACCATTGCAATATTTGAATCTAAATCAATTTTCAAAAAACCCATCATCGCGCCCGCAAAAAACAATGGAATCAGGTTCGGAACCAAGAAAATAAGAACCATTTTTGCTTTCCGAAACAAAAAGCCCATCAAGATCGCTATCAAACCGACTTCCCAGCCAATGCCTTCAATCAAATCATTCCGAACATAGATAGAATTTTTATCCATAATGTAACCTGTCCCCGTGCGTTGAAAAGTCGCAATCGTCGAATCGGTATTTTGAGCAATCCAAGTATCTATTCGATCGCCGATAGCGAGGACGGAATCCGCCCCTAAATCCAAAATTCGAGTCGCAATCCGCGCTTTGGAACCGTCTTTGCTCAACAAAATATTCAAATTAGAAGCAGGTATTTTTTTTGCAAGTGCTTGATAATCAACAAAATCGGTTGAATCTTCGGGCAGTCGAAATGCGTTTGTTTGGTTGCCATGATTCAATTGATGAATGCTTTTATAAACCGTCGTCATCGAATGAATGGCGCGAATTGCATCCACCGTTTTTAAATGATTTTCAACTTTTTCCATCTGTTTCAACACCTCATAATCGTCTGCACGGCGATTGCTTTTTGCAAAAACAGCGTATTCCAAGGGGCGAAAACCTGCAAAATGTTTTTCAAAAAAGTAAAAATCATCCGTAATTTTCTCATTTAGTGGCAAATTACTCGCAATTTTATAATTCGTTTTAATATTTAAAATTCCAATCGTGCAAATCGCAAGGAATAAAATCGTAATACCACCAATCATTTTGCCTCGCACTTGCGTGATGCGATAGATGCGTTCCATCAAAGCCTCTACGCGGGTGCTGCCTTCGCGCAGTTGAATCAATTGTTCCGCTTTGAAAAATGGCATAATTGCCAACGTCACTAACAATACAGTTACATAAGCGACCATTACGCCGACGGCTGCGTTGACACCAAATTCTTGAATTGGAACAATGCGGCTTGTAATCAGCGTTGCAAAACCGATAGCCGTTGTTACGGCAGTCATTAAAGTCGCTAAACCAATTTCTTTAACGGTGATTTCAATCGCTTCATTCGGGTCGTGACCGCGCCTTAATTCGTCAATATATTTGGAAAGCATGTGTATAACATCCGATGTTCCAATGATTAACATCAAAACAGGGTATAATCCTGACATCACGCTTAAATCGCGTCCCCATGCGCCGAGAATCCCAAAAAAGAAAATCATGCCCAACAAAATAGAAGTAATCGCAATGACAATACTCGCCCATTTTCGGAAAATAATCCATAAAATCAAGGCAACTAAAAGGGCTCCAATGACCGTTGCCATAGCGACTTCTCGTTTTTCGACTCGAACTAATTCTTTTTGAAAATTCGCGCTGCCCATGTAGTGAAATGATTGAAAATCAAAGGTTTGCACTAAGGAATCTACGGAATTCATCAATATTTCGGCAGCATGCAAATCAATGGAATCGCGTGTTTTAAGCACCACAACCAATGTTTTCCCTGCCGTATCTAGGAGGTTTTTAACGAAACGCGGGTCTTTCAGTAGTTTTTCACGGTCATCGGCATATTTTTCGGGTGCATCCGTGTGAATCGCGGGAATTGCGGTAATGCCAAATGCCGTTTTGACAGGTAATTGAATTTTCGTAAGCGATTGTGAACTTTTGATACAGGGCAAATCCCGTGCTTTCAAGGTTAAATCATGGATTTTTTCGAGGAAAACGCTGTCAAAAACGCCTTGTTCACGGCGCACTGCGATTAATAAAAAATTGTCATCGGGTTCAAAATCCTTGACAAATTGTTCAAAAAAAGTATTATCAGGGTCGTTTTCGGGGAAAAATTGTTTGAAATCAAAGCTAAACCGCAATTGATAGATGAAGTAAAGGCTCGCTATCGTCAGAAAACCGAGCAATGGAAATGAGATTTTTCTAATTTTGAATAACATATTTGGGTTGATTTTAAGCGTCAAACAACCAAAAAGGTTATATGTTCAAATGCAAACTTGATTATATGAGTGGAATAAAAATGAACAGAATCTATTTGGTTTTCTGAACGAAACCTTTTAACTTTGTCTAAAAATCTGAACAATGTCTATAATCGGAAGTGAAAAATCAAAATCAAAACGAGGAACTTCTAAATTAGTTGTTCCCGATTACTTAGTCCGAGAAATCATTGACGGTGACCGATGGTTTTATAAAGGTTATCGAGATGTTTTGTCGGGATTAAAAACCAAAGAAGAAGTCATGGCTTGTAGCACGTATCAATCCATTTTGGTGAGTTACATCAACACTCAACTTTGGATTCGACTCCAAGAAGAGCCTTATTGGGTTATGACGAATGAAATCGGCAATAATCTCTCTAAAAAAAGTAAAGCGGCTTATGATATTGCTGTTTTTGAGGAGGCAAATTTGCCGCCCGAACGAATTGGGGCTTATTATGCGAATGTGCCACCCAAATTGGTTGTCGAAGTAGATGTCAAAATCGAAACGGAATCCAAAACGCCCGCGGATATTGCTTGGCTGCTTAAAACCAAAAAATTACATGAATTTGGCGTTGAAAAGGTGTTTTGGTTTTTCACAACGAGCCAACAAGTGGTCATTGCGCAGCGAAATCAGAATTGGATTGTGGCAGATTGGCATCAAGATATTGAAATATGGGATGGTTTGAAAATCAATGTGGGGCAATATTTAGCGAAACGCCGCATTCAACCCATTGACAAACCCAACGAAAGCTAAGGGATTTCGGAATGTGGAATGTGGAATGTGGATTTCGGAATGCCGATACGAAGTATCGGCATTCTGAAATCCACATTCCACCTTCCGAAATCGTTAAAAATGTGTGATGATATGATTGAGTGCGCCAAGTAATCGCGGTAATTGGTTTAAATGATAAAAATCATTATCTATAATCACTTCTTGGTCAATTAATTGTAAAAAAGTCCAATCCGTACCCGTCGTCACTCCGCCGTAAAGAACGGGTTGTATAAATCCATCTAATTTTTCATTAAAAACTCGTGCGCCATACAATTGTGCGATACATTGTGGAATACCCAAATCAATATCGTTATCTTTTGCCTCGACAATGCAAAAAATAGGTCGTTCCAATTCAAAACTTTGTTCGGATTGGCTCAATACAAAATCACATTCGCCATTCAAACCTTTGTCTTTATCCGCATCAATATTCGCACCCGAATAAAGGGAAAAACGAAAATCATGGCGATTTTGCAGTTCCGACAAAATCGGGAAAACAATCGCTTCAGACCGAGATTTTTCATTAAAAAAAGCCGTTCGCCGCTTCGTATGTCGCGCAAGCGTTTCCACAAGCCAATCACTTGGAGCGATTTCTTCAAAATGGGCAAATAGACTTCTGAATTTGGTGCGCAAACCTAATTGTTTCCGCACGGCGTGTAACGTATTAAATTGACTGTACGGCATGGTTGAAAAATTTTATAGTGAAAATTTATAATTTCATTTTCTTCAAATTATCCAATTCGCGTTTGTTGTCGCGTTCTTTGAGGACATTTCGTTTATCGTATTCTTTTTTGCCTTGCGCGATGGCGATTTCCACTTTTGCCAAGCCTCGATCATTGAAAAAAATCTTAATCGGCACAATCGAAAAGCCTTTTTCACTCATTTTGCGCTCCAAAACCTTTAATTCGCTCTTTTTTAACAAAAGTTTGCGCAAACGGCGGGTTTCGTGATTATTATACGTGCCGTCTTTGTACTCCGAGATGAACATACTTTTCACATACAGTTCCCCATCTTTGAAAAAGCAGAAGGAATCCGTCAAGTTCGCCGAACCTTCTCGAATGGATTTTACTTCCGTCCCGTGTAACACGACACCTGCATCATAGCGTTTGACAAAATAATATTCGTGTTCCGCACGACGATTGACAATTTGTATTTTGCGTGGTTTTTTTTCTTTAGCCATGTTTTAAGTTAGTTAGTTGGTTATTTGGTTAGTTAGTTGGTTAGTTAAATCGTTGATTATCAATAACCTAATCACCTAACCAACCAACTATAACCATTTTTTGATTTTAAAATAAACCAATAATCCAATTGCGATGATTGCCATAATTGCCCACATTACATAATATGAATATTTCCAATGCAATTCAGGCAAATGTTCGAAATTCGTCCCATATACGCCCGCAATGAACGTCAATGGAATGAAAATCGTTGAAACAATAGTCAATGTTTTCATCACATGATTCGCCTTCTGCCCCAATTCCGAATGATACAAATCAAACAACGACGATAATGTATCTCGTTGATTTTCAATAATATCCGCGATTTGAAGAATGTGGTCATGCAAATCCCGCGCAAATATAACCGTCGCAGGGCGAATAAATGCACTATCCGTCAAGATAAATTTATTCACTGCTTCGCGCAACGGCGCAACCGTGCGGCGAATTTCGGTTAATTGGCGTTTCAAATGATACACTTGTCGTTTATCGGCGCGGTCGGCATCGTTCAAAACGGCTTGTTCAAACTCGTCAATCGCATCATCAATCTTGTCCAATACCAAATAATATTGGTCAACAATGTGGTCGAGCAGCGAATACGCCAAATAATCTGCGCCGCGCTGTCGAATTCTACCTTTTTGACGGTGCAAACGGTCTCGAATCACAGGAAAAAGGTCATTTTTATCTTCTTGAAACGAAATCACAAAATCATTGCCCAAAAAAATGCCAATTTGTTCTGTTTTGACTTCCATCGTCGCATCATCAAAACTTAATGCTCGCGTCGTGATGAAAATGCCTGAATCATATTCCTCCCATTTCGGACGCTGATGCACATCCAAAATGTCTTCCAATGCCAACGGATGTATTTTAAACTGTTGCCCCAATTTTTCAATGGCTTGAACGTCGCTCAAACCGCGCACATCATACCAAGTAATGCCTCTGGACGCTGTACCTAAAACCATTGGATTATCCGCATTTTGTTCTGCAATTTTCTCCGCATTGTACCGAATTGCGGTAATATCGGAACTCCCTGCCAAATATTCTCCTGTATATACGGGCGTACCTGGGGGCAGACCTGTTTTCCTTTTTCGTTTCTTTTTTTTGCCAATCATCGCTATTTCTGTTTTACTACATTGCAAACACATAGGTACATAGGAGACATAGATTTTATAAGTAATTGATAAACAAAGATTTATAAAAGTGTATATCTTATGTGTTTGCAATAATCGGTTTTGCCATCACAGGCGGCATCGGAATCACGATATGCGCCAATTCGATACGGTTTAAACAAAATAATGAAAAAACCACTAATAATATTGCTCAACGCGTGTTGCGACGCGAAACCAATCGCTACTGCCGCAATCCCCGCACCTGCTAACAATGAACTTGCAAAGGTGCACAACGCTTGTAATTCGCGCCCCGCCATGATAAATCCCACAATATAAATCAATCCTGATAAAACATGCCCAAGAAATTTGTAAGGAGTCGGGTCGCCCGTCATCTCGACGGCGGATAACCGCAAAAAACGACCGAATACACGTCGTGTAAACCGTTCCAATACGAAGGTAAACGCAATAATGCCGACGAATGCACCTGAATCTGGAATTTGGTCAATAAGAGCTTGTAAATTCATCATTTTGAGAAAATTTTGCACAAAAATAGCGTTTTTGTACCATAAAACAAAGGTGAAAATATTTATGAAATAGATCGAATTTCTGAAAACGACTTAATATCTTTGCGGCATGAAGGATGATTTAAAACAGCTTGTAACAGCATAATTTATATTAAACCAATTCATTAAAAAT
>JBEEMZ010000290.1:0-6140 GCA_041192405.1 Bacteroidota bacterium
AATATTTCATTTCCATGATACAAGTAAGACTGCCAAAATCAAACAAAAAGGAAATATTGATGATAACGATTCTCTGCACGAGGATGGCAGCAATTTAGCTGCCTATCTGTTTTTCCTTCAACAAAAACACTTCAAAGATTTCAAAAAAATAGAAATGGTGGTCAAATCCGTTGCTCCTTATTTTGACGCGTTCCACTTGCAGCCCGATAAATTGAATCCTGAAGTGATTCGATTGGCATGGAAAGAAAAAGGTTCTGATAAATACTTTAATGCGATGCACCTTTCAGATGGTTCTTTGCGGTTTATCGCGCTAACCACCTTACTTTTACAACCAGAAATGCCTAAAACCATTATTATTGATGAACCCGAATTAGGTTTACATCCTTTTGCGATTCATAAATTAGCAGGTTTAATCAAAAAAGTATCGTTACAAAGTCAGATTATTATTTCGACTCAATCCGTTAATTTAGTAGATCATTTTGCACCCGAAGACATTATCACTGTAGATAGGAAAAATAGGCAATCTATTTTCAATCCGCAAAAGAGCGAAACGCTTAAAGATTGGTTACAAGAGTATAGTATCAGTGAATTAATGTCCGCGTTTTAAAAAATGGGTAAAATGCTTGATTCAAACGGTCAAAGAAACAGGATGAAAAATATTTCACCCCGAATCGCACGAATTTGAATTGGAAATTCGTAAGATTCGGGGTGCATTCTATGATTATATTAATATTTTTTTATCTTTAATTGAAATCGTTCCTAAAAGCAGCAGCCCAATGACAAAATACACTGCCAAAGCCAATAAACTATATCGAATACTGCCCATCAATTGTCCCACAAAACCAAACGTAAAAGTTCCTAAAATAACCGATAATTTATCAGGAACGTCCATAAAACTGAAAAATGCAGTCGTATCTGTCACATTTTCGGGTAATAATTTGGAATAAGTGGAGCGTGAAAGCGATTGAATGCCGCCCATCACCATGCCTAATAATCCGCCAAGTGCGTAAAATGCTGTTTTTCCAGTCAAATAAAAACCTATCACACAGATAGCTGCCCAGCCTATT
Organism: Bacteroidota bacterium; assembly: GCA_041192405.1. Classification (GTDB taxonomy): domain Bacteria; phylum Bacteroidota; class Bacteroidia; order Chitinophagales; family Saprospiraceae; genus JAAFJT01. The sequence continues at coordinate 1,068 of JBEEMZ010000290.1, forward strand.
AATAAAATTACAAGTGCAAATTTGTTGCCTTTGGCATCTGATATTTTGGCAAATAACCATGCTCCAATTGCCGCAACCACTTGTAAAATCAATACTAAAATGATTAATTCTGCACTTTTAAAGTGTAATTCTTTGTCAGCAAACACGGTTGCCAAATATAATACGGCTTGAACCCCTGCATTGTAAAAGAAAAAAGCTGCCAAAAAACGGGTTATAACAGGATATTCACGAATATTTTGCCATGTTTTATATAATTCTTTGTAGCCGCGTGTTAATAAATTAGTCATTGGTTTGCCCGTTTCGTCATTGGGCAACCATTTGTACGTGATTTGCGAAAACGCTAACCACCAAATACCGACCATTAAAAAAGACAATTGTGCCGCTAAACCTTTGTAATTATCGGGCGATAATTGAATCATTAAAAGGTTGATTATCAATAGAAAAGTGCTGCCTATGTAACCATAACTAAACCCTTTCGCACTCACTTTATCATACATATCTTCCGTCGCAATGACGGGCAAGTACGAATTATAAAAAACCAAACTCCCCGCATAACCAATCGCCGCGCATATATACGCACTCACACCCAGCCATAAATCGGTCGGCGACTTGAAAAAAAACATGCCGACACAAGCTATTGCGCCAAAAGTGGTGAATAATCGCATAAATGTTTTGCGCCGACCACTATAATCCGCAATGCCTGACAAAATCGGCAACACGATTGTCAATAGAAGGAACGCCAGCGAAAGAGAATAAGACAAAAGTGAGCTGTCTGGAATGTTCAAACCCGCAAAAGAAATCGTATCTGGCGCAATACTCAAAAAATAAGCGGGGAAAATAGCGGTGCCAATCACTAAATTGTACGCTGAATTGGCGCAATCAAAAAATGCCCAACCATTGATAATTTTGGGGTCATTTTTTTGGAAACCAGTACCTAAATTATTGTCAAGAATTTCGTTTTGTGGCTGCATTTAAAACAAGTTTTATAAATATTGAATGATAATTATTGAATAATAAATTTATAAAACGCTTATTATCAACATTTTAACAATATTGATATAAATTAACAGCAATTTATGTTTTGGAAATGTTGATACTATTTTCCCGCAGATTTAGCAGATTTTAAAGCCAATCTGCTAAAAAATTGGCGAAATCTGCGGGAAAATGTATCGCCATTTTCCAAAACGGGAATTGCTGTTAATTATTTAGACCACTGCTTTTGTGAAAAAATCCCATAAAACTTCTGTCGGCGCAGGTGCTTCAATCACCATTTTCTCATTGGAAACAGGATGATTCAATTCCAACCGATGCGCGTGCAAGTGAACCGACCGATCCGCATTGCTCCGTCGAAAACCATATTTCACATCGCCCTTCACAGGACAGCCAATCGCCGCTAATTGCGCCCGAATTTGATGAAAACGCCCCGTAATGAGTTCAATTTCCAACAAAAAGTATTTTTCACTACTCGCTTTGACCGTATAACGCAATTCAGCCCGTTGTGCTTCAGCATCTTTTTCAGAAACAACTTTTGCCATTTTTTGGCGACCATCCTTTTTCAGAAAATGAATCAACGTATCCGCATCTTTCGGCGGACGATTGCCAACAATTGCCCAATAGCTTTTTTTAGCAGTATGTTCTTGAAATTGAACATTTAACGCATTCAAAATTTTAACATTTTTGGCAAATATCACGATTCCAGAAACGGTTCTATCCAAACGATGTACCGCATAAAGCGTTGTTTTACAATAGATTTCACCCAAATCAAGGAGTGATTTATCGCCCGTTTTATCCTCCAACGTGGGAATGCCAACAGGTTTATTTAAAGCAATAAAATGATGATTATTGGATAATACCCAATCACTTGTCATAATAAAACAATTTTAAAGGGTTGAATTTTATTTTTTAGGTTCTTCAACTTCTTCATATTCAATGTAATCGCCTTTATCATTCAACGATTTTCGCTTTTTGGGCGGCGTGTAATGATGATGATGTTCCACAATCGTCTTTTTCGACGCGAACAACCAACGATATAATATCGTGATGAGGATGATTTCAAAAATGTATTTCAACATGATGCAAATTTTGTGCAAGGTACATCAATGATATGGATTTGCAAAATCAACCTTCTTTATCCTTCGTTTTATCATCAAAATTTTACAAAAATTGAACTTTTTTGTACTTTTGCGGTTGAAATAGGCAAAAGCCTACACCATATAATATGATAGAACTTCCATTGGCGGATACTCGCCCCGAAAGAAATGCGCGCCCTTCGTGGTTACGCGTGAAGTTGCCGATTGGCGAAGATTATCGCCGTGTCCGTTCCATTGTGGATGATTATCGCCTGCATACCATTTGTCAAAGTGGCAATTGTCCGAATATGGGTGAATGTTGGGGCGCGGGAACGGCTACTTTTATGATTTTGGGCAATGTTTGCACTCGTTCTTGCTCGTTTTGCGCCGTGAAAACGGGCAGACCTAACGAATATGATGAAGATGAACCCCGTCGTGTGGCAGAAGCGATTCGATTAATGGGCGTGAAACACGCTGTCATTACATCCGTCAACCGCGATGAACTGAAAGATAGAGGGGCGGAAATTTGGTATCAAACCATCGTTCAAGTCAAGGAACAATCACCAAAAACGACGATTGAAACCTTGATTCCCGACACAAAAAGTAATTGGGCTGCGCTTGAACGCATGATTGAAGGCGGTCAAGAAGTGGTTTCTCATAATATGGAAACCGTTCCGCGTTTGTATCGCAAGGTGCGTCCGCAAGCGAAATATGAACGCAGTTTAGAACAAATTCGCCGTACTAAGGATTTTGGCAAACGGACTAAAAGCGGTGTCATGGTTGGTTTGGGCGAGACGAAAGCGGAAATGTATCAAATTATGGATGATTTGGTGGCGCATGGATGTGATGTTTTAACGATTGGTCAATATTTGCAGCCTACGAAAATGCATATTGCCGTTGCGGAATTCATTCATCCTGATGTATTTGCACATTATAAAGCAATTGGATTAGAAAAAGGATTTAAATTTGTGGAAAGCGGTCCGTTAGTTCGGTCGTCTTATCATGCGGAAAGACATCTTTAAAAGAAAACCGCTTTTGCCACAAATTACCCAAATTTTCACAAATTTTAGTGAAAATTCGAGTAATTTGTGGCAAAATTATACGAATTTAGGTAAAAAAATTATCTTTGCGTCTATGAATTAAAATGATTGATAATACAATGCAAACTCCGCCCAATATCGAACCTACTCCAGACTCGGAACAACCGAATCCGAATCATTCTGACCGTCCGTTGTTATGGTTGGCATTGATAGCGTTGTGCTTTGCGGCGGCGGTCGCGTATTGGTTTTATCGGCAATTGGAAGATGCGGAACGCAAAAATAATGTAAAATTGCAATCTTTAGCAGTTTCGTTGCAGATTCAACAGGAACAGAATTTGGTTTTAGAAAAAAAATTGAGTCGTTATCAAGATATGTCTCAACATATTCGCCAAAAACAGGATAGCATTTCCCACCTGAAAACGGCTATGGATGCACAAGATAAGTCTAATAAAATGTTGCTTTTGCAAAAAGAATCGTTAAAAAAGCAGATTTACGGGCTTGATTCGATTCTCAAACGCAGAAATGAAGAACTTTGGATTTTAAAAAGACAAAATCCTGCCAATCGGTTAAAAAGATAATGCAAAATGGGACCCGAATTTTACGAATTTTCACGAAGAAAGCTATCTCCTTCGTGAAAATTCGTAAAATTCGGGTCTCATTTTGTAATTACAAAGTAATATCGTCCGCACCACCCAATTCTGAATGCTCTTTAACAAAACCAAGCGACGCACGCCGATTTTTCAACGGGTCATAAGGAAGCACATCTCTCAAATTCAAACCCGTCAATTCTTGTAAACGTTGCAACGGAATTTGATACGTTTTATATTCGCCAAAACCTGCATCTGTAATCAACGTTTCTCGTCCTGCAACCCCTTTCAAATCACTTAAATCATCTGCATGACTTAACAAATATGCCGTCACCGAAGGTTCTCCATTATTTTTAATCACGGCAACCATTTTCCAAAATTGCAACGGCAACAAGGCACCTCGATACGGTTTATCTTTATCTGTAAACACGGGGCCCGTGAAAACAGACACTTTTGCATCCGAAATATCCGTATTTTTCAAAATATAGTCTTCTAATTGCAGCCAAGTTTTGCGATTTAGGTTTTTGTGTTGAGGAGCGCAAACAGTTAAGTGAAAAGTTTCATCATTCGCAGCCGCAGCCACTTTTTCAGTACCCCAAACAGGGTCAAGGCGACGCACCAAATGTCCTAAATCCAAATTATTACCCGCATAAACGGCTTTTGACAATTGATAATCCGTACTCATACGGTCATCATAATCCCATTTATCGGGTTCGCGCTGAATATCTACCAATTTTCCGCCATCAATATTCACGGCGGTTAACAGCGGCATTTTACGATTTTTGTGCATCGCAACCGAAAAATGAGTATAATGCAAAATGTTTTTGTTAGAACCTTCAGGCGCGAGCAACGGAGCTAAAACATCGGTATGATTCCGCAAAAGCGTCTCCATCCGAATTTGAAACAATCCCGAACTCGTGAAATCTGAATCATAACCTTTTATCGTAGGTATAGTAGGTTTAGGGGAGCCACCTTTGTCTTTATCTTTGGGCGTTTTGTTGTCAACAGGCGGTTTGGGATTGTTGTCAACAGGTGGTTTAGGGTCAGGTTTATCGGTTTTAGTCGTTGAAGAATCCTTTTTGGGCGATTTTCCTGTTATTTTACTCAATAACCAATTCCAAAATGCAGTTATTTGTCGAGAAGACCAATCCCAAAGCGCATTGGATTGTTTAGAAGACCAACTTTGTACTTGCGTTTTCCACGGGGAAAATAGCAACAAATACAAATAACCAAGTAGCAATACTGCCAGAATGAGTTTCATAAACTTGTAATTGATTGATTTTTAATAAATTTTTTGTAAGTAACTGGTCAAAAACGAGACAAATATAAACCGTTTTGATGATTTTCAATGCAATAAAAAAATATCAAAATGAAGAT
>JBEEMZ010000291.1:0-6123 GCA_041192405.1 Bacteroidota bacterium
TCAAAATGGGCTATCAAATGCAGCAATCGCGCAAAACATTGGATATCCGTTCGCAAATTGCCCGCTTTGAAATGAATAATTTTATTCAAGTAATCAATCGTTTTATCCGAATTCCCACTTCCAAAATATAAAGAAGCGATTTTATAATAAAAAACCAAAATACGATGTTGGTCTAATTGCTCTGAAAATTCTATCAATTTGTCTTCAATTTCGGGTACTAATTTACAACCTTCTGTAAACATTCCTTCTAAAAAATGTTTATTAATTTTGGCAGTGTAAAGATGATGAAAAGCAGTTGCTTTTGTATTTTCATCAAAAGTATCATTATGTTTTTCAACATATAACTCTGTGCTTTTCAATATTTTACAAAAACCATGATGATTCAAAGTCATAAATTGAGCAATCAATAAATTATGAATTCCTTTCAAATAAAGCGATGTATCATACGATTTCATCACAGGTTCGATTTCAAATAATTCGACCCATTTGTAAGAATACCGATAAAATTTTAACATATCTTGCGCAATATACCCGTACCACGCAAGCGATTGATACCAATAAACCAATTCAAAAAAACGCATATCTGATTCTGTAAAAGTCGGTTTATTTTGTTTGAAAAAAGTGTCAATGCGCGTCAAATCTTCTTGATGTCGCACATGACCAAATTCCAAATAAAAACCATACATCCGCAACGCTAAGTTGCTCATAAAACTCAGATTCTGAATCCTTTGTGCCAAACTTGTGGCTTCATCGGCAAGCGAAGTTGCGCGATTTTCGCCACTTCGCGTGATGTGCCGCGACTCCACTTGTTTTTCAAATTCCACAATTTCCAACATCAAAAAATATTGATGCAATGATTGTGCAATTGTTTTGGCTTTATCCAAAATGCGCAAACTTTGAATGTATAAACCTTTGTTATACAATATTTTAGCATAATCCAAATATTCTCTAACTTCAATATCCGCATTATTTTGTTTATGCAGCAAGCGCAGACTTGATAATAATTGTTTATACAAATGCGCTTTCAGATTGCTCAATTGTTCTTTTTTGAGGTCGGGAGCCTTTTTCAGAATTGCTTCTTCTTGAAACTCTTTTTGTTTATCCAACACATCAAAAAGTTGGATAAATTTTAAATCTTCGTTACTTTGACTTTGATTTCGAGTCACATACAGGCGAAAATTACGTTTTTCGGCTTTGGTCAAGGTCTTAATGAGTCTGAATAAATGATCCGTTTGCGGGGTTGCCATCGTAATAAATTTTTATGTAATAAATTGATTTTCAAACAGTTATGTTTATTGATTTATGCTTTGAAGTTGTATCTGAGGGCAAAAATAGTATAATTGACGCAAACCTTTATGATACATTTGTGTTAGTGAAAGTAAAATTTACTCTAAATAGTGCTGCCCTTATCAATCGTCTATCCTTAAAACAGTATTTTTATGGGCTTGTTCATTATTTTTTGAAATAAAATCTTTAAAATAGAATTTTTAACAAAATTTTGAATTGATATTCAATCCATCATGTCAGATAAAAAAATTTATATTTTCGATACAACCTTGCGCGACGGTGAGCAAGTTCCCGGCTGCAAACTCAATATGCCTGAAAAAGTGGAAATCGCGCTGGCTTTGGACGAGTTAGGCGTGGATGTGATTGAGGCAGGTTTTCCGATTTCGAGTCCTGGCGATTTTAAATCGGTGGAAGCGGTTTGTAAAGCGGTTAAAAATGCGACAGTTTGTGCGTTGTCTCGGGCGGTCGAGGCGGATATTGATGCGGCGGGGGCGGCGGTGAAGCATGCGAAGCGTCCGCGCATTCATACAGGCTTGGGTACGAGCGACTCACATATAAAGTTTAAGTTTAATTCAAATCGGGAAGATATATTAAAAAGAGCCATTCAATGTGTGAAATATGCTAAAAAGTATGTGGAAGATGTTGAATTTTACGCAGAAGATGCGGGCAGAACAGATAATGATTATTTAGCAAGAGTCGTTGAAGCGGTTATCAAAGCGGGCGCGACGGTGGTGAATATTCCCGATACAACAGGATATTGTTTGCCAGAACAGTATGGTAAGAAAATTAAATTCTTAATGGATCACGTTCCGAACATTGATAAAGCGATTATTTCGGCGCATTGTCATAATGATTTGGGCATGGCAACGGCAAATTCGATTGCGGGTATTCAAAACGGGGTTCGTCAAGTGGAATGCACGATTAATGGTATCGGCGAACGGGCGGGCAATACTTCGTTGGAAGAAGTGGTGATGATTTTGAAACAACATCCTTACATGGGTTTCAAAACGGATATTGTGACGCAACAGTTATTTCCGATGAGTCAATTGGTTTCGGCGCGGATGCGGATGAATGTGCAACCGAATAAGGCGATTGTGGGTGCGAATGCGTTTGCGCACTCGTCGGGGATTCATCAAGACGGCTTTATTAAACATCGGGAAACGTATGAAATTATTGACCCAATTGAAGTCGGTGTTTCCGAATCGAAGATTGTTTTGACGGCAAGAAGCGGTCGGGCGGCATTGAAATTCCGTTTGCAACAGCTTGGTTTTGAACCAAATGGAAATTTGGATGAATTATATATGAGATTTATTGAGGTCGCTGACCGTCAAAAAGAAGTCCGCGAAGCGGATTTGCGGCAAATTATTGGATTATTGCGTTCACATGTATAATTATTATTTGAATTAGTTTCCTACGGAATGACAAAGGAATTAAGGACAACAATTTGTCTTTAATTCCTTTGTCATTCCGTAGGAATGACAAAATTCAACAAAACTATATTTAAACCATGTCTATACACGTTTCTGCGCCAGGGCGAATCTGCCTTTTTGGTGAACATCAAGATTATTTAGGGTTGCCCGTGATTGCGGCGGCGATTTCGAGGCGCGTACATCTTACAGGCGCGGCGCGCAATGACCAAAAAGTGATTTTGCACTTGCCTGATGTTGCTCAGATTGAACAATTTGTTTTAAATAATAATCAGCCACTCGTTTATACGAAACCGAGAGATTACTTCAAAAGTGTTTTAAATGTGTTGATGGAGCGCGGTTTGACGTTTTCATACGGATTTGAGGCAACAGTTCGAGGCAATATTCCAATAAATTCGGGTACATCAAGTTCGTCTGCGCTTGTAGTGGCGTATATTGCGTTTGCGGCAGAGGCGAGTGATCAACAAATTGTTTATAATCAAAAAATGATTGGGGAAATTGCTTACGAAGCAGAAGTTTTAACTTTTGGCGAACCTGGAGGCATGATGGATCAATATTCGACGGCGGTTGGCAATGTGATTTATTTGGCATCGCAGCCGACGATTGAAATTGAACCGATGTATCCGAAATTAGGCAAATTTGTATTAGGCGATTCGCAAGAACCCAAAGATACTTTAACAATTTTGGGCAGATTGCGCGGCGGCGTACAACAAATTGTTCAAAAAATAAAACATTATGACCCCAATTTTAATTTGAAAGATGTCGTTTTGACCGATATTCATTTGCCAAACAACTTTTTAAATCCATCAGAATCCTTATTGTTAACAGGCACATTGACGAATCGAGATTTGTTGCGCGAAGCTAAAAAAGTATTGGAAACCAATCATTTAGACCATCATTTGTTTGGGAAATTGCTTTCAAAACATCATACAATGTTGCAATATGCACAAAAAATTTCTACGCCTAAAATTAACAAAATGTTGGAAATGGCGATGAATGCGGGCGCATTAGGCGGGAAGATTAACGGTTCAGGTGGCGGCGGTTGCATGTTTGCGTATGCGCCCGAAAATGCGGAAAAAGTGGCAGAAGCCATTGAATCGGCAGGTGGAAAAGCGTATATAATTGAGGTCGGGGAGGGCGTGCAAAATCATTCGTAAAAAATTGGAAGTTTCGGATTTAAACCTTAATTTTGCAAAAAATACATTGAAAATGAAAGCAATCGCAGTAGAAAAAATGGGTGGTGGCAGACCTTTCAAAATTTATACTTTGAGTGAGTATCTCCTCAAAGAGGAAAAATCTGTCGAAAAAAACGAATTCTATAACGGTCAAATCATCCAAATGCCAGGTTCTAAAGCCACACATAATCAAATTGGCGGTAATGTGATTACTGCAATCAATATTGCTGTCAAGCCTTTAAAAAAATTTAGAGTATTGACGAGCGACCAGAAAATTTACGTTGAGGCTGTAAATATTGTGGTTTATCCTGATGTTTTAGTGATATGTGGCGCACTTGAATTTTGGAATGGGCGAGAAGATTTAATCATTAATCCATTGTTGATTGTGGAAGTTTTATCAAAAAGCACCCGCAAATATGATAAAAGTGATAAATTTATGTTATATCAAAATTTGCCTTCTTTTCAAGAATATATTTTGATTGAACCTAATAAAGTGCATGTAGAATCGTGGTTTAAAACGGCAGATGATACTTGGAATAAATTGACTGTCAATGAGTTACAAAAAAATATTATGCTCCGCGCTTTGAATGTTGAAATTGCATTGGCGGATATTTATGAACATATTTTTTAACGAAATAGGACACGAATTATACGAATTTTCACGAATCTTGATCTTATCTTCGTGAAAATTGGTGTAATTCGTGTCCCATTATGAGTCGGCTCAACTACTGAAAAAATCTTCTAATCGAACTTGTACATCTACAATTGCTTGAGCGGAGCTATTCATTGTAACGCCATGATTCGTTATAAACGTCAAAAAAACTTGTTTGCTTGTCCCCGTATAATCAACGAAACGCTGTTTTTTATCAACAAGTTGTTTATAATAGTCTTTTGAAATCACAAAACTGCCACTGTAAAACTTGATTTCACAAAGATTCATACAATTATCTTTGCGGTCAATCAGCAAATCTATTTGAAAACCGCCTGAATCTTCGTTCGCAGGCACGCGAAGACTATACGTTTCGGTGTAAACGGCTCCGATTTGCAAAATATTTTTAATCAATTGAATATGTTTATGACATAAGGTTTCAAAAGCATAACCTGCCCAAATCTTGTAAGCCTGCGTTTCAGCCAATTGTTGCCATAAACCTTGTGTATATTTGCGATTGGGCTTCATGAAATGATGATAAAAAATACAATATTCATCTATCAATTTCAAGACGGTACCGCGTTTTTTTTTCCCAAACGGAACATATTCCATTATAAAATCAGATACAATCAATTCATACACAGCCCGTTGATAACTTCCAGTGGCTTGTTTCATTTTAATGGCTTGTAAAAGTTCGGTATGCGTCATGCCCGAAGGCTGATTCGCTAACGCCGCTACAATCGTTTGATGGAGGGCGGCATTATTGAATAACGCTTGAAACAAATTGTTATACTCATTGTAAAGCATGCCTGTCGGCGCAAAACAAATGCGTTCAATTGCCATTGCGACGCTTTCTCCTTTTTGCAACGCTTCAAGGTAAAATGGAATCCCGCCTAATGACATATACAATTTAGCAATATCTTGATGATTGTATTGCAACCCTTTATGTTGTATCAACGCTTGCGCCTCGGGCAACGTGAATGCATATAAATGAATATTTTCCGTAATTCGATTATGTAAACCGCCAGGGTCATTAATAATTTTTTGAGTAATCCAAGAGGTTGCGGAACCGCATATGACCAACAAAAAATGAGGTTGCTTTGATAAATAATCATTCCAAAAATGGGCAAGTATTTGAATAAAACCAGATTTTGGCGTATCCATCCAAGGTAATTCATCCAAAAAAATAACCTTTTTTTTAAGCGGATCAAGTGTTTTGAGATATTGTTTGAAATGCGAAAAAGCCGTTCGCCAATCATTAAACGTTCTTTCTGGAAACGTGCCATCATATTCAGACAATTTCTCTGAAAAATTGGCTAATTGATTTGCCAAACTGCTATTTTGGATGCCCGTCATGCTAAAACAGTAATGTTCCGAGAACAAAGCATCTATTAAAAACGTCTTTCCAACCCTGCGCCGACCTGTAACAGCCAAAAATTCAGCGCGTGAGGAGGCGAGTAAAGCCTCCATTTTTTCAATTTCTTTTTTTCTGCCAATAATTGTTTTCATATCCAATCTATTTTATTTTACAAAGCTTATATTTGGAAATAAGTATCTTTTGAATAGACTTATTTCCAATTAACGC
>JBEEMZ010000292.1:0-6122 GCA_041192405.1 Bacteroidota bacterium
TGCAAAAAAAAATCAAAAATCAAATTTTGCTCTCTCTGTCCCTCTTTTTTCGGCGAGCTATTTACCTAATTATTAGTTAGTTAGTTGGTTAGCAATGATTTAACGAACGAACCAACCAACTACAAACGATAATACACGCCTGCCCGCAAAGTTAAAGGATTTGTATTATGATTCACCGCATTAAAATCAAACATATAATTCAAACCTACATTCCATGACCAGCGACTGTTAAAATCGCCTGTCATACCTGCGCCTATCTGCCAAATATTCGCAAATGATTTACTTTCAATGGTTTGTGGCAATTCGTCCACTTCTCCCGTCGCTTTTTGATATTTAAAAGCAACGAAGGAAGGGGGGGCTTTTTTCCAAACATGCTGCGCCGAAACATAAGGGCGAAACTTTTTAGCCGTCAAAAATACGTATTTTGCACCCAAACTTACCCGAAAATCTTTAAACTCCCCTTCTAAATGCGTAAATTTAAAATCGGGCCCTGGTGGTGGCGGTTCAGCAGGTAAATGTAAGCGATTATCCCGGTGACCCATATTAAAATGCGATTCATGCTTTTCCAAAGAGGCAATCACTGACCAATGGCGTGACAATGCTATATCTGTTCCAAGCCCAAGACCACTTGTTGGCTGTTTACTTGGGACACTTGCCGTACCAATAATACCAATATTTATTTCTGGCATACCCCATTTAGGAAAAATATTATATTGCTTTTTTACCTTAATTGGCTTTATTATGCCTGCAACTTGTATAGATTCGCTCTCTTTTTCGAGGGCTTCAATGGGCGAAAGAGCTTTAAATGCCAAAGGTAATAATACTAAATCAGCTTTATTCAAAATAGGATTCCGACTTTCACTTGCGTCTGCTGTTTTGGGGATTGCCAAATCAGGTGTTGCCGCGCTCGTTACCAAGGGATTCGATGCCGCATTATCATTCTTTTTTGCACTATTCTGATTAAAAATGATTGCTACACTATTATTTTCAACACTTTTTGTTGTATTATTTGAGTTAGAAGCATTGCTTGCCGCAACATTTTCAACACTTTTTGTAATATTATTTTCAGTTGAACTATTGCTTAACACCCCTTTTTCAACCTTCTTTTCCGTTTTAAACGATTTTGAATCAGTCGCAATGGTATTGTTAGATGCTTTTGCAATAGAATTCAAATATGAATTATCTATATTTTGTTGTTTTTTATTTTCAATAGCAATTCGATTTTTTAAATGGTTGGATTCAAGAGATTTCGATGATGCAACATCTGTAGCCCGATTTTGCGCAACGCGAGGCGTACTCAACGCAGCGTATTCTGTGGGCGTAATGGTCGTCAAACTTTCGCTATTAGAATGATTATCAATTAAATACACTTTTTGATAAATGGTATCTATTCGATAAACAGTATCTTTATGATTCGTTTGAACCGTTGTAACCGCTTTTTGCAATGCCTCATTCTGATGATTTACATCCCGCATTTGCAACCAAAGCCATACATTGCCTACCGTCAACGCAGACATCGCAGCATACATCCAACGCGACTGCCAACCAATCGTCGGAGCAGGCGGCGTGGGCGATACAGGCGCAGGTATCGGCGCAACTAAATCCAATCGGAAATTCAGTTTCTGCCAATTGTCGTCCACACCCGAAAACGCGCTTACTTCATTCAACTTATCCGAAAAAATTTGGTCGAAATCTTTATCGTTCATCCTTTCTGCATTTTTTGATTGCTCGTATAAAACATTTCTTTTAATTTCTGCCGCGCCCGTGCTAAATTTGATTTCGATGTCCCGACCGAAATATTTAACGCATCTGCAATTTCTTCATGCGTAAAACAATCAACTACAAAGAGATTGAAAACCGTTCGATACGCAGGGGGCAACTTATTAACGGATTGTAGTATTTGTTCTTTGGTCAATTGTTCGATAATATCAATTTCGCCGCCAGGGTCGGGCGCGGACGTAAGTGCCACAAGATTCGCCTGTCTTTGGCGCGCTCGAAAATAATCTATCGAAGTATTGACCGTTATTTTGCGCAACCACGCTTTGAATGACAGTTCGCCCCCATACAAGTGCAACCGCGTGAATACCTTCATGAAGGCATCATTCACGATTTCTTCCGCCTCGAAAGACGACTCGGCGTAACGAATCGCTATGCTCATACAATAATTGTAAAACAATTTATACAATTTGTATTGTCCAGAACGGTCTCCTGTGCGGCAACTTTGGATGAGTGCGGCTAAATCTTGATCATTCATTGCGTATGGTTGGTTAATCTAAACGTTTGCTTCAAGACGGTGGAAGGGTTTTGCGGGTTGCGTCTCAATAAATGATGAATGATGAATAATGCAGACAAATCTTGCAATCCATTGATAATCAATGAATTGCAAGATTGTAAGCAATCATTTATTTTACTTAAATATTTGGTTCTTCTGCGTTTTTAGCGCAAATACAGCGATACAACACCGTTTGGAAGGTTTGAAACCTTCCAAACGGTTGATTATCACAAAACGAGGCAGAACCAAATATTAAAAAAAAACTAAAAAATTCATCATTCATCATTATCTATTGACCCATCGTTTCAAGTGCAATTGAACCGTTTTTTGTGGCACTTGTAATGGGAATTTTACTTCATTAAAGGTCGGTTTGCGCCATTTGACCTTCAAATTCGTCATATCATAAGGTTCTTCGGGAATGCCGAATGTATTTTGATCCAATTTTCGATTGGAATTAATGTCATGGTACGTCGTAACAGCGTAATTGCCATAAGGCAAATCCTCAAATTCTAAAGTCACGCTCGTATGAGAACCCACTGCCATAGACTTCACCGAAACAAATTTTTTAGGGTCTAAAAAAGTTTTTTCAGAATTATATATGGCGACACGCACTTCTCCCGAAGGTGTATCAATATTATTGACCATAACGATTAATTTTCCAGTGCTTTGTATGTTGAAACTATAAGCCGCTACTAAGACGAGCGTGCTTCCCAATAGGGATTTTAAATTGCGACAATATGGCATATTAGGTTACGGGTTAATTAAAAACATTGTTTTCAAAGCTATTCAAATAACGTTTTAGAACTTGAATTGTTGTTATTGTTTTCCAAACAAGTTTCATTCAAATGGAATAGGTTCTATAAAGCATTCAGTAAATGCCTCATAGAACCTATTCCATTTGAACGAAATTTTGATTTCGGATTTCGGATTGCGAAATATATTGTAAATGATTGATAATCAATACATTCCGAAATCCACAATCCACAATCGCTATTGTTCTTTGTCTTCTATCGCGTCTAAACGTTCTTCGATGACTTGAAGACGGCGCATCAGCCCATCTACGTCAATTCGGAAACTAATTAAGGGCGTTTCAGGAGTCGTGCCCCCTGTGGATTGGAATAGAAAACCGCCTTCTGCATCCGTGTGCGGATAATTAGGTAGTTCTTCCTTCGTCAATTTCGCAAGGTAAAGGCGTTCAACTGTTACGCCCGCCATCCGCGCCAACCGAAAAACAAGGTCAACAGACGGTTGTACCTGTCCTGACTCATAAGTGTAAACAGTTCCGCGATTCAAACCCAATTTTTGCCCGATTTCGTCTTGGCTAAACCGCCATGTTTTACGCATTAGGCGTAGGTTTTCAGAAAATTGTGTCATTTTGCCTGGATTATTAATGTTTAATGTGAACATTTTAGCAAAGGTTAAAATTGTTAAAAGAATAAAACCACATTAATTGATGTTTTTGTGACAATGAATATTTGATATTTTAGTTAAAATAATTTGTTTTAATACAAATTATTTTTGAAATATCAAAAATTATGCAGCAAAGTTAGAAGTATTCTAAAATTAATGTTGTTTCAATTGTTATTTTTTTGATTTTTTTTTGAATATTAACACCTGTTAAAGCATCAAAACGCCTAACGCATGTAAATCTTTTTTTAATTGTGTTGCAGATTGGAACTGAATGCCTCGGATTCCGAGTGCTTCACCGCCTCGAACATTCGCCAAACTGTCATCTATAAAAACGGCGGTTTCGGGATTGACATTGTAACGGGTGAGCAATATTTCGTAAATAGTTGCGAAAGGTTTCCGTGTTTGCTCCGTCCCACTGACGACAATGCCTTCAAACCAATGCAAAAAATCGTATAAGCCCAATGCAACGGGGAAGGTTTCGGCAGACCAATTGGTAAGTGCCAACACTTGATACTGCTTTGTTTCAAGCAATTCTTTTAAAATTTGAACGGTTTCATGGATAGAACCGCCCAACATTTCTTGCCATCGTCCGTAGAATGCCCGAATTTCATATTCCCATTCGGGGAATTCTCGAATTTTTGTTTCGGTTGCCGCTTTAATGGAGCGACCTGCATCTTGCTCGATGTTCCATTCATGGGTGCAGACATTTTCAAAAAAAAATTGTCGTTTTGCTGGGTCGGGCAACAATTCTTTGAAAACGTATTCTGGATTCCAATCTATGAGGACTCCGCCTAAATCGAAAATGATGGTTTTTATTGATTTCATTTCTTTTATTTGTTGAAACATCGTCGCGTGTGAAGTCTAATATCAACGGAAAAAGACCTTTTATAGAGCGCAAAAATCAAATTTTACGCACTTTATCCCTTTTAGTGCGAAATATTTCTCTAATTGTTTAGACTCTAATGCAATCGTTTGTTTTTTGAAATACATCCGTTTACAGGAAACAAGCTATTTCCCAAAACATTCTCTCAACAAATATTCGTTTAAAAAGTTTGAATAAAAATGCCAGATAATTAAAAATGAAACCTATAAGTACAAAAAATAAGTGCGCTGCTTTGACAGCAGCGCACTTATTTTTTAATTGCGATAAATTTGACTTTATTTTGTACCTGTGCTCAACGCTGTTTGAGTGAATCGCTCAGGATTTGTCGCAACGATTTCTTTCTTTTCATTTAGGAAATAAGTTAATTTGTCTTTGGAAGACCATTGTGGTGTAACAGGTGTGTCATCAACGCTACCACCTGCTCCTTGTCGAGCTGCAATGCAACCTGAATAAGTTTCGACCGAGTTTGTAAGAACTCCAATCCGATCTATACCGTTTTCAGTGCTAAAAAAGTCGCAATTAAGGCGCACCTTAGTTAAATAATCATTTTTTAGTCAAAAAGTAAAATTGGTTTTTATAAATAAAATATTATATATAATATTTTGGATACAAAGGTATCTCTATTATGGTGTATTTTCAGTCTTTTGCAAAGGGAATTTGTCACATATCCATCAAAAAGATGTTCTACCTTGTGAAACTTGATGGAAATGCAGCCTCATCTTGAAAAATAGAATCAAGATGAGGTTCATTTTTTAGTTAGTTGGTTAGTTAATTGATTACCAAGATTTTTACCAACCAACTAACCAACCAACTAACTAACTATTTAATTGTTACCTTTGTACAGGTAAATCGCCCTGCAAATGATAATAAAACTTGCATCTTTGCGTTTTGAGATATAATTTTGCGCCATCTCCCAATGACCAAATTTTATTTTAACAGAAACGTTTATTTTACTAATATGAAAAAAATACTATACGCCTCCTTATTATGGAGCGTTTCGGCTTTGATGATGCCTGCTCAGGCTCAATTGTTAGCTGCTAAACCGTCAGAAACCCTTACTTTGACTCTTGAAAAAAACAATTGGACTATTTTCACCGATGTTGAAAAACAATTAGTCTATATTGATTTTGAAAAAATACCCGTCAATATCAGTGAGGTATCGGTTCGAGATGCATCTAACAAAATAATATTCCGCGACCCGACCGTTTGGGAACTGCCCGTAAATACGATTTATGAAGTGGATTTTGCGGCGTTTCCGAAAGGTGATTACACCTTAGAGTTGCGTTCGTTCACAGGCGCGATTACTAAAAGGCTCATTACATTGAAATAATTTAGCGAAATTTTCGCTAAAATGCCAGATGAATCACTTCAATTTCAAAATTGTAAAAAAAAAGGACAAAGTGTTTTTAACATTTTTGTCTTTTTTTTTATATTAAAAAAATGAATTTCCACTCAGTCGAAAGCCTCAAAAATGAATTTTTGAGGCTTTTTTATATGTAAAAGCATTGTTTTTGACTAAAATATATGCTTTTCTATATGTTTTACGCATTTTTTAAA
>JBEEMZ010000293.1:0-6072 GCA_041192405.1 Bacteroidota bacterium
ATTAAAAGTTACTTGACCGACCGTTTTAATGTGGCAGTTGGGTTCGGACTCAAAGAAATTTGGAGTATGTTATTTTATACGGGGATGACGACCTTGAAATCGCTTTTTGGCAATGATTATACGTTTCAAATGCCGAATTATGTGATTAAAAGTTTATATTATGATTATTTTGTGGCGTTGCAATTAGGCATGGCGTATGGGACGATTCAATATGAGATTCGAGAAGCGATTGGCGCATTAGTGATGCAAGGACACATTGAACCCTTTACGCGCTGGGTTGAGCATGCGTTGCAAAAGGCACACTCGAATCGGGACAATATTGCGTATAACGAAAAACACCTCAAAACATTGGTGATAGGGTTGCTGTTTCCGTATGAAAACTACTTGATTCGCAGCGAATACGAAGTGGAAAAACGGTTTATTGACATTTTTTTGGAACGGATTCCACAAGTCAACATCAAACATGAGATTTTACTCGAATTGAAATATATTAAAAAAGAAAATGCCAATAAATGGATTGATAAAGATGAGAAAATTGTGGACGCGCCCGCACCTACGGTAACAAAAAAGGTTGCTAAAACGCGAAAATCCAAAGTTGCGCCGCCGCCGATAACGCCGCAACCGATTCCTGTAAAACCATTGTTAGACCATGTAATTGAAAAAGCGACGATTCAATTAGCCGATTATATGCAATTAGCGCGGTTTCAACGCCCGAATTTATTAGGATTTTGTTTGGTATATGTGGGCAATGAATGTAAGCAAATTTTGCCATATCATGTAAAAGATTGATTTTCAAGGCATTAAATTTTTGAAAATCAATCTTTTATGTATAAACGAAATTTTAATTCTAATGATTTAAAAAGACAATTCTTGTTTTAAAAACTTGCCCGTATGACTTGTTTTGCATTTTGCAACCACTTCGGGCGTGCCTTTACAAACCACAATGCCGCCCCGATTTCCCCCTTCGGGCCCCATGTCAATAATATAGTCTGCTACTTTAATGACATCCATATTATGTTCGATGATGATAACGGTATTGCCTTTATCCACCAATTTGTTTAAAACGTCGAGCAATAATTGAATATCTTGAAAATGCAAACCAGTGGTTGGCTCGTCGAGTATATATAAGGTGTTGCCCGTATCTTTTTTGGACAATTCTTCAGACAATTTGATGCGTTGCGCTTCGCCGCCCGAAAGCGTAGTCGCTTGTTGCCCCAACGTTATATAACCTAAACCCACTTCGCGTAAAGTCTTGATTCTGCGGTAAATATTCGGAATGGGTTCAAAAAAATCAGTGGCTTCCTCTACCGACATATTCAAAACATCGTTAATAGATTTACCTTTATACAAAATTTCCAATGTTTCTCGATTGTACCGACGACCCAAACACGTCTCACAGGATACATGCACATCGGGCAAAAAATTCATCTCAATTACACGCTGTCCCGCGCCTTCGCAGGTCTCACACCGCCCACCTTTCACATTAAAACTGAATCGTCCCGCCTTGTAACCTCGAATTTTGGCTTCTGGAACGGCTGCAAACAAGGTGCGCACGTCCGTGAAAACGCCAATATAGGTAGCAGGATTGGAGCGCGGCGTTCGCCCAATGGCAGATTGGTCAATTTCAATCACTTTATCCAAATGCTCCAAGCCTTCAAATTCGGTATAAGGCATTGGTTTTTTGATGCTTTTGTAAAAATGCTGCCGTAAAATCGGATATAACGTTTCATTAATAAGTGTTGATTTACCACTGCCCGAAACGCCCGTTACGAGCGTCAACGTACCTAATGGAATCGTTATATCTACTTTTTTTAAATTATTACCTGTCGCTCCTTTCAAAACTAATTGTTTTCCATTGCCCATTCTGCGCGTTTTCGGAATTGGAATGGACTGACGACGACTTAAAAAATCCGCCGTTGGCGAAAATTTCGTTAAAAAAACACTTGGAATATCTGCACCGACAAGTTGTCCGCCATTTTTTCCCGCGCCAGGACCCAAATCAATTAAATAATCTGCCGCTAACATGATGTCTTTATCATGTTCCACGACCAAAACCGAGTTGCCAATATCGGTCAAATGCCGCAATGCTTGAATCAATTTTTGATTATCGCGTTGATGCAAACCAATACTCGGCTCATCCAAAATGTATGTAATGCCCGTCAAAGCAGAACCAATTTGCGTTGCCAACCGAATGCGTTGCGCCTCGCCGCCCGACAAACTGCCCGCAGGACGGTTCAAATGCAAATAATCCAGACCCACATCCAATAAAAACCCAAGTCGTAATCGAATCTCTTTTAAAACATCTTTTGCTATAACTTGTTGACGGTCACTGAGTTGTGATTCAATGGTGGAGAACCAATTCGTTAAAGTTGGAATATCAAGGAGCGTCAAATCGCCGATATGTTTGCCCATGATTTTGAAATGAAGGCTTTGCGTTTTCAACCGAAAACCATTACAATCGGGACAATCGTTCACAGACATGAAATCTTCAATCCAACTTGCCCACCGTTCGGAAGTCGTCGAATCATACCAATGTTTCAACATATTCATAATCCCTGTTTGACACAAATTGTAGCTATATTCACCTTCCACCGTGCTTTCAGGAGCTTTAATCGTTGATTTTTCGCCACCATATAAAATCACTTTAACGGCTGCTTCTGGAATTTTTTCTACGGGTGTATCGAAGGTGAAACCATATTTTTTACTTAATTCTTTCAATTGTTTAAACAAAATGCTTTCTCTAACTTCGCCTAATGCCAAAAAACCACCTTCATTAATACTTTTTGTTTTATCAGGAATCACTTTTGCCACATCTGCTTCAAACAATTGCCCCAAACCTTTGCAACGCGGACACGCACCATAAGGCGTATTGAACGAAAAAGTATTTGGAGACGGCACTTGATACGCTTCACCTGTTGTCGGATCCATTAAATGTTTTGAAAACATGGTATTAGATATTTCAACACTATTTGTGTCGAATGGTGCAACGAAAACAATGCCCTCACCTAATTGCATAGCCGTTTTGAGCGACTCCGTAATTCGGTCGCGCAATTCCAAACGCACGGTTAACCGATCCACAACCACCTCCACATCATGCGTTTTGAACCTATCTAATTGTAAATCAAGGACTAATTCTTTAATAACACCGTTTGCACGTATTTTGGTATAACCCGCTTTGCGCATATTTTCCAATAATTCCCGATAATGCCCTTTGCGTCCGCGCACAATCGGCGCGAGCAACATCACTTTTTGACCTTCAAATTGTTGTAAAATGGTTTCTAAAACCTGCGATTCGGAGTATTGAACCAACGGTTTGTTTGAAATAGGGCTGTACGGAACGCCAATGCGCGCGTATAAAAGTCGAATAAAATCATAAATTTCCGTAATCGTGCCGACGGTAGAACGCGGATTTCGACCTGTTGTTTTCTGTTCAATCGAGATAACGGGGCTTAAACCCGTAATTTGTTCGACATCAGGACGCTCCATACTGCCAATAAATTGCCGTGCATACGCCGACAACGTTTCCATATAACGGCGTTGCCCTTCTGCATAAATCGTGTCGAACGCCAAAGACGATTTGCCCGACCCGCTAATGCCCGTAATCACCACTAATTGATAACGCGGAATTTTAAGAGAAATATTTTTAAGATTATGGACTTTCGCGCCCGTGACTTCGATGAATTCTTGCATAGATGATTTTTTTTAATTATTCCCCTTTTTTCTTTTTAAAATCGGTTTTCAAATCGTAAGGAATAATATAAGTTGTTACAGTAATACCATTTACGATTTCAACGCCTTCAAGCACCTGCGGATGCGTCACTTCTGAATCTACAAAAACCAAATAAGTACCTTCTTTTAAACTCATCCTTTGGGCATAATAGGCAATTTGTTTTTTGCCCTCCTTAAAATGAGTAATATTGTGATATACTTTTGATTCAACCACAGCATATTGTGCATTAATCGTAATAATCATATCAGCAACACCCAAATTAACATGCGGTTCAATATAGGAAGAGCCATTCACAACCCCAAGAAAAGCATTAATATACGTTTCAAAACTATACATCAACGCCGCTTCTCGAATCGAAAGGACTTTACCTTTGTCATCTCGGTCGAGGAAAAAGCGAAAACCCCGTATTTTAGCATATTCTTTATATTTTCCAATAACTTTTGGCATATTTAACGAGCCATTTTGCGTAAAATAGTCGTCAATATTAATATTTTTTTGAATTCGATTTTGTTCCCCATTCAAATAGGGATAAAAAGCATCATGTAAACATTTTTTGTAAAGGGGTACTCGAAAAGTCACATCTCCCTTGTCATCAGGAATAATGATACCATTTACAAACAATTCTTTAATATGTTCTTTGTAAATCTGAAAAAGCACTTTTTCTTCTGTAAAAAGTAATCTTTCTAAAAAGGTTCGATATTTGATGCCTCTATTAATAATGTTTGAAATATTTTTATCTATATCTCTTTTTAGATACTGATTTTCAACCCAAAAGTAATCATTTAGATCTAAAACAAGTTTATTAGGTTGATAATGAACGAGTTTTGCAGCAAAACCATTCACTAAACCTGGTTGATTTGCGGTTATATCCGCCATTTTGGATTTGACTTCGGGCGAGAATAATTGACTCGTCTCCGTTTCATGTTGCCCTAATAATTCTAAAGTCTCTTCATTGGTAAAATAAGGAATATTTAAATTATCGGTCACATTAAACGGGCTTGCATTGTCTTGAACAACGCCTACAATATTGCTTATGCCCACTAAAATCACTGATTTTAACCCATGTGTTTGCCGAGAATGATAAACATTTCGAATCGAATGCAAAAACTGTCCAAAAAATTTGGGATTAATCCCTTCAACTTCATCAATAATCATAACCAATTTTGAATCGTTGAGGGTACTAATTTTTTGAAAAACCTCTTGTAAAACCATTCCATGAAAATCAATATGCCAAAATTTTTTCAATTCTTGAACTAACGTAGCAACAAAAACCCGTTCAGATGCCGTTTTGTAATTTTCAAAGTTGATATGAGCCACTTTATAATCCTTTTTCACTAACTCATCCGATAATTGGCGAAAATAAGTGCTTTTTCCTGTTTGACGAGGAGCCCATATCGTGAAATAACGGTCATTCCGTACTTTATGCATCCCTTCGATGATTAAATCGGTGCGAATGAGCGTGTAATGTTGCTCTATAATGTTAGGACCAGAGGTATTAAAGTAACGCATTGTTTTAAACATTTATATCTTTTTTAAAAATATTTGTTTTAAAAGCAAATTTTCAACAAAAGTAATCACCTATCTGCAAATAGACAAATAATTGATAGAAACTTCGGAAATCTTTTCTTACTGCGCAAAAAGAGGAGCTATGTGCTGTAATTTTGATTTTTTTCAAAAAAATCAAAAAGAGCTTTCTCAAAAGATTTTTATAACAATTTTAAAGGCAAAAAAGGTTAAAAACATTTTTTTTCAAAAAAATGAAAAATAATTGCAAATAAATTTGTGAAATTTTCGCTAATAGCTTAATTTTGTCTCATCGTTTAAAAGTCATTAATTATCAATCAAAAAAAATCTATCAAACAATGGAATTTCGTATCACGCTGAACCCATCTCAGATGACAACTGCCGCACAAATCAACGCATTATTGCGCGAAAACGGCATTTTATCTCAATTATTGAACGTTCCAACAAGCGTTACACGTCCTATTGCGACACGCCCTGCGCCCGTTGCGCAACGTGCAATGCCTATTACACAACCGATTGGCTTGACTTCATCCTTCGTTTACACGGAATTTGAACCTGGTTATTAATGGAAAAGGAAGGCTGCTCATAAACTTGCGTCAATCTTTTGTAACAATTGACGCAAGTTTTAATATTTTAAGTGCAAATATGCCTATAAAACATCCATTTTAACTAAATGTGGTCTATTGTCCGTTGTACAATTGTCCAAAGTATAGGACTTTTGCCAAATGGATATAAAGCAAAAAATAGGAAACAAATTGAAAGTTTTCCGAATCGAACGGCGACTTTCTCAAGAAACATTGGCACATCTTGCCGATATC
>JBEEMZ010000294.1:0-7455 GCA_041192405.1 Bacteroidota bacterium
CTATCTCTACAATTCGTTGATAATCAATGGGTTTCAAATGAAAATAAATCATCGTGTAGGTCGTGTAGATAGGGCAATGCCCTATCTCTACAATTCATGGAAATACATTGAGATTATTTTTTTGCCACCATTTTGCTGACTTGATACACAAAATAAATCGTCAAAATCATAAGGGCGGAAGCGACCCAAGCTAAGGTATCATAATGCTCCAAAGGCGCGTATTTGTCTTTTTGAACGATGATGAGACCACCAAACATCGCCCCAATCCCACTTGAGATTTGTTGAAGCGACGCATTGAGGCTCATAAACGCACCTCTATCTTGTGGTTGTGGTATCGCCGCCGTCAACGCGCCAACGGCTACCATCCGACTGATAATGGCAACCATCATTAAAACATTTGTTGTTAAAACGAGTCCAAAAGGTGTTTCTGAGTAATGCGCATACGTATTCAAAATCAAAATTGCCAAAATTGTAGCAATGCAAAAAACTTTAAATCTATCAAATTTATCGCTCAATTGCCCAATCACAGGCATACAAACTAAGGTCGCAACCCCTGTCACCATAAACATAAAGGGCAATTGCTCCATCGTCACTTTTAAATTATTGATGGCAAACGCGCTTCCAAAAGGCTGCATCATAAAGCCAAGAGACAGCAATGTGGTTGTAAGAAAGCCAATTCTATAATTTTTTTGCGATATCGTGTGCCATAAGTGACTCAAAATAGATTTATTTGCTTGTAATGCCAAATGTTCGGTAATGGGTTGTAGTTTAAAAAATAATAATATGATTATCAGCCCCGACATCACCGCAATCCACAAAAAAGGCATGTGCCAACCCCAAGCATTCGCGATGTATAGTCCTATTGGAATCCCTAACACTTGACTCGCGCCAAAGCCCATTTGTACGAAACCCATGACTTTGCCGCGTTGTTGCGAGAGGAACAAATCTACCACAATCGCCATCGAAATCGAGCCGATCACACCGCCAAAAATGCCCGTAATGATGCGTGCCGCCACTAATAATGGATAATTTGGAGCCAAGGCGCACAATAAAGTACCAATTGCAAAGCCGATATAGAAAAAAAGTAACAATTGTTTACGGTCAAATTTGTCAGCAAAACCTGCTGTCAATAAACCTGAAATCCCGGCACTGAACGCATAAGCGGATACCGCAACGCCAAATTGACGGGTCGTCATATTCAGCATTTTCATCATAATATCACCCAAAGGAGCCATCACCATAAAGTCTAAAATGACCGTAAATTGGGTGATTGCCAATAAAAAAATAACAAATTTTTGATAGCCTGTAAACGGCGCAGCTGCTTGTACTTGCATATTTTCACTTTTTTGGGTGCCATAGAACACCATGAGCGCGCAAAGGTAACTATAATTGGCAAGTCAAAAGCATTTCTGAAACGGTAAACTGTTATATATCAATAAACCAATGTGAAAATCAGCGTATTTTATCGCCACGAGAGGGAGAGGCAGAGAGCGATGAGTTTTTTTTTTTTTTTTTTTTGAAAAAAAAAAAAAAAAAAAAATGTCCGCTATCCAATGCGTCCAAATCCCAACGATACATGCTATCTGCATGCACAATGCTCTTTTTTAACAACGGTTCACCGCGTCCGTTGTAAATAACCAATTCTACAGAAAGTGCATTTGCAGCCGTCAAATCAATATCCACATATTCGTATGCAGGATTTGGTGCAATTGTATAACTCTTAAAATCAGCAACTTCTGCTTTAATAGGACGTACTGTCTCTTCTAGTGGTTGAAAAGTTTGTGCGTTCGCAGTGCTGACAAGCCCTAAGAAGCATGCAAGATAAATAATTCTACCCATGTGTTTAAAATAATTAGTTTTGTTATTCAGTTCCGAACTGCAAAATTAATCCGTTTTAGATGACATAGATATAACCCAATTAGGGTATTTTTAAATGCTGTAAAAATCAATCATCTATACTTTCCAACAATTTATTTCTAAAAACGGTTGGCGTTTGCCCGTTTTGAATAAACTGACACCATAAACAACCTGTCTGCCCGCAACCTGTAAAAGTTTTCCCTTGAATTCCTTTCCAAACATTTTGTATAATTTCACGCATCACATCCATATCGCGCCCACTTAATTCAATAGTTTTTGAAACAAATTGTCCTTGCCCGTTCGGTTCGAGATAAGCGATTTCGCCTTCCCAAACCCGCATCGCCCCGCGTTGATGTTGCTCCAATAAAATTTTGTAAAATGCCAATTGTCGCCAATATTTGCCGCCGTTTGGCACTTTTGCAGTTGGTTTATAGACATATTTATCATCTTGTTTGCCCGTTTTGTAATCAATCACGCGCACCGAAACAGGACTTGTAAATTCAATTTTGTCAATCGCGCCTGTAATCGGAATATTATCCATTTCGGTGCTAAAACGACGTTCAACCCATGCTTCTGCTGCCCAAGTATCCACTTTTTGGTGATAAAACGCTTGTAAACGCGCTCTGCCCGTTGACAAACGGCGGTCAAAAGCCTTTGTGGAAAAGTAGCCGCGTTGTCGCTCCATCTCCGATTTAAACCATTTTAAGGCTTCTTCAACAGGTGGAAATATATTATTTTTTCGTTCATTGAAAACGCGACGCAATGCGTAGTGCATTGCCGTCCCGTAACGCGCCGAATCGCTCACTGAATAAGGTAATTTCACTATATATTCGTAATAAAAACTCAACGGGCAGTCCAAATAAACATTCATTGCTGACACAGAAAGTTGGAAATTCCTTAAAAGCTCGTCCGTCAATTGCGCTTCTAATAAAATGGGATTTGGCAACGGCGTTTCCGTCAAAAGAGCCATTTGATATTTTGAAATAACATCATGTGATAAATGTCTTTTTTCGGTTTCGATTTGTCCGCCCGCCAAAATTTCATCCACGAAAGTGCTGTGTACCAATGCTTTATCTTTGGAATCATTTTCTGCGAAGGAAATTTGCAATTGCGTTTTCGCTCGCGTGACCGCAACATAAAACATCCGCCGCCGCGCTTCTTCCACATCTGCTTCTTGCGTAAACGTGAGCGTGTCGGGCAATGAAAAACGGTGTTGATTGCCCCGATTTGACTTTTCCCACTCGCCCGCAATCGCATCTATGACGAAAACGTGTTCAAATTCTAAACCTTTCGCGCTATGTGCAGTGATTAATTGAACGCCATTTGGATCCACCATTGTTTTTTGAATTGGCAATGATAAATGATTATCATCCATCGAATCTAATATTTCCAACAATTTATTTAAATCAAGGCGCGGGTTTCGACCAATTTCTGTTTTGACAAATTCAAAAAAAGAATATAAAATTTGCATTTGCCACAATCTATCAGGCAAATTTGAAATATGATTTAATAAACCTGTGCGATTCATCACCGCTTCTAATAATGTCAATAATGGTATATTTTGAACCATCTTCAACAATTGTTTCAAAATAAACCAAATTTTATTTGTCTTGGGGTCTTTTGAATCAATTAAAATATCGCGCCATCGTTTCGTCACAAATGCAGGTGTGTCATCATTTGGCTCTTTGTCTCGAACAAATTGCGATAAAAGTGCAGATAAGTTATCAATTTCCAAACCCAGAAAATCAATATTCAAGATTTTAAACAAAAAGTGTTCTCCTGAAAACGGTTGACGCTGTTCCGAAACCAACCATTTTAATAATAATCGAACATTTTGTATCAATTTTGTATCTAAAACATTGACTTTGCGCTTCACGCGATACGGAATATTGCGTTTTTCCAACAAGGACATTAAAGTTGCGGCTTGTTTGTGCTGTGCGTAAATGATTGCGACATTGCTGAGTGGCATTTTAAGGTCGCGCATCTCCTCAATTTGCCGAACAATATCCGCCGCTTCTTGCATTCGATTTGGATACGCAACAATATGAGGCAATTTTTTATCTTGCAAACGATTGGATTTCAATGTTTTATCTAAATTCAAAACATGGAGTTCCGTAATAATCCGCAACTTATTATAATCAATCAAATGTTTCGACGCATCCAAAATGGATTGCGACGAGCGATAATTTTCTTTTAAAACGACTGTTTTTATATCTTTTCGATACGTTTCAAAAAATTCACTCAAATTGCGCAAACGCGCTCCTTGAAATTCATAAATTGCTTGGTCATCATCGCCGACAATGAAGATATTTGGATTAATCCAATATTGAATTAATAAATTTAACAGCGTATTTTGAGAACCATTTGTATCCTGAAATTCGTCCACCAAAAAATACAAATATTGTTCTTGATAACGACGCAATAAAAAACCATTTGTTTTAAATGCGCGAATCACCCACAATATCATATCATCAAAATCGTATCTATGACGACTTTTCAACACATCTTGAAAAATGGGATATAATTTTGCTGCTGCCAATAAACGCTCCATTTTTTCTCTCGCTTCTGCAACTGCACTTTCTTTCAAATCGCCTTTTTTATAAACGCCTTTTTTATTGACTTTATAAAGGAAATTTTCATTATTTGGAATATTTTCAAAATATATTTTAACGCGATTTTCAATGAGTTGCGTATCCCAATGCTCTCGTTTCATCAATTGAAACAAATCATGTAATTGCTTTTCATACGCATAAGCGGAACCTTTTCGCAGTGGATTATTGGGATTTAAACCATCTAAAATCTCTCGAATGATTTCAACGCGCTCCAAATCAGAGAGCGTTTCACCGTTTTGCAAACCAAAAAAATCTGGATTTTCATGAATAATTGAGTTGCAAAAAGAGTGAAATGTGAAGATTCTGATGCGCCGCGCTTCGGGTCCGATGAGTTGTAATAAGCGTTCGCGCATCGCCTGTACACCCGCATCTGTGAAGGTTAAACACAAAATGTTTTGTGATTGAGTGTCTGTTTCCGTCAAAATGCGACCGATGCGCGCCGCGAGTAGGTGCGTTTTGCCCGTGCCAGGGCCCGCAATAACCATGACGGGTCCTTCAATTTGTTCAACGGCTTGTCGTTGCGCAGGGTTGAGCGCGTTCAAAACGGCGGCGAATGATTTTTGATAATAATTTTCAGGCTGCATTTGTTATTTTTTCAGCACAAAAGTAAGCAAAGCAATACAGCGAACAAAAGTTTTTTTTCAAAACAAAAGTTTAGATGTTTGGTTATTAAATAGTTTTCTTTTTTTTCCGCAAATTCTCGCAGATTTTTAAAAAATAGGAGCATTTGCGGGAAAAATTTGCAAAGTTTGCAGGAAAAATTTTACATTAGCGCGGATTTTTACAGGTAATCACAAAAAACATGCATCATGACAGAAAACGATATTTCATTCAAAATTCGTGCAGGCATTTTCAAGGTTTATAACACATTGGGAGCAGGTTTATTGGAAAGTGCTTATGAAGCAGCCTTAAAATATGAATTGGAACAACTGGACTTAAAAGTTCAGAGTCAAGTTCCGATGCCGATGGTTTATGGAAATGTAAAAGTGGATATTAGTTATCGCTTGGATTTATTGGTGGAAGATAAAGTCATTATTGAACTTAAATCCGTTGAAAGTTTACACAATGTGCATCACAAACAATTAATTACGTATCTTAAATTGTCTGGAAAAAAATTAGGCATTCTTGTCAATTTTAATACGTACAATTTGAATGGAAATATTGTCCGAAAAGTAAACGGATTATAATTATTCCCGCCGATTTTGTAGATTTTTGTGCAGTTTTGCGGATTTTAGTCACCCTATCGCCTGTGAGAATCCAAAAAAATCCGCGAGAATCTGTGTAAAAAATCTGCGCTATCTGCGAGAAAACAGATTATAACTTTAACAACTCAGTAACATAGTTTACAATTAAATGAGAGTGGAAATTTAATATAATTTCCAAAAATCATATCATATTTTAAAAATAAAAAATCCCTTGCACGCGCCGCGTACAAGGGATTTACAAACAATAACAGCTATAAAAATATTTTATAGCGTAAATTGTTTATAATTCACACATTATATCTTATTTAACTTCTTCATACGTTGCATCTTCAACGGTATCATTTTTTTTGCTGCCCGCGCCTGTATTTTCGGCAGTATTTGCGTCTTGGGTTTGCGAGTACATGCCTTGTGAAGCCACTTGCCATGCCGCGTTCAACGCTTCCAACGATTTATCAATACCACTCATATCTTTCGACGCATGCGCTTTTTTCAAATCCGCTAATGCCGTTTCAATCGGTTCTTTGCTCGCCGCAGGCACTTTATCGCCATATTCTTTCAATTGTTTTTCCGTTTGGAAAATCATACTATCCGCTTGATTCAACTTTTCAGCCGTTTCGCGGGTTTTGCGGTCGGTGTCTGCGTTCGCTTCCGCGTCAGCCTTCATGCGCGCAATCTCGTCTTTGCTCAACCCCGTACTCGCTTCGATACGAATATTTTGTTTTTTGCCCGTGCCTTTGTCCATCGCCGCGACACTCAAAATACCATTTGCATCCATATCAAACGTCACTTCGACTTGTGGCACACCACGCGGTGCAGGTGGAATGCCGTCCAAAATGAACCGTCCAACCGTCCGATTATCCCGCGCCATCGGTCTTTCGCCTTGCAAAATGTGGATTTCCACACTTGGTTGACTATCAGAAGCCGTTGAATACGTTTTTGTTTTTTTAATCGGAATCGTCGAATTCGCCTCAATCACCACATCATAAATGCCATTCATCACCTCAATCCCCATGGACAACGGCGTAACGTCCAACAATAACACGTCTTGCACGTCGCCACTCAACACGCCGCCTTGAATCGCCGCGCCAATCGCAACCACTTCATCAGGATTCACGGATTTGTTTGGTTTTCTGCCGAAAAATTTCTCAACTTCTTGTTGGATTTTAGGAATCCGCGTCGAACCACCCACCAAAATCACTTCATCAATTTGATTAATGTTTTTGCCCGCATCTTTCATTGCCTGACGGCAAGGTTCTAACGTGCGCCGTACCAACGTATCCGCCAATTGTTCAAACTTAGAACGGCTCAAACTTAACACTAAATGTTTAGGAATGCCATCAACCGCCGTGATATACGGCAAATTAATTTCCGCTTGCGTCGAAGAAGACAACTCTATTTTCGCTTTTTCAGCCGCATCTTTCAAGCGTTGCAAAGCCATAGGGTCTTTTCTCAAATCTATATGTTCTTGATTCTTAAAGGTATCTGCCAAATAATCAATGATAACGCCGTCGAAATCGTCACCGCCCAAACGCGTATCACCATTCGTAGATTTCACTTCAAAAACGCCGTCTCCTAATTCCAAAATCGAAATATCGAACGTACCACCACCCAAATCATATACAGCAATCGTCATATCTTTGCTGCGTTTGTCCAAACCGTAAGCCAAAGCTGCTGCGGTTGGTTCATTGATGATGCGTTTGATTTTCAAACCCGCGATTTCGCCCGCTTCTTTGGTCGCTTGGCGTTGAGAATCATTGAAATACGCAGGAACGGTTACAACC
>JBEEMZ010000295.1:0-6054 GCA_041192405.1 Bacteroidota bacterium
TCGTCATCGGCATGTCCGACGGACGCATCGCCGTCGGGGCGCGCGGCGTGCCCTATCTTTTTGGCTCGGCCATGGACCGCAATGGCGCGCCGGATGCCGAAACCATTCGCCGCCTGACCGAGATTCTGCACCGCCACTTCCCGGCCACCATCCCCTTTGGCGTCGATCACGCCTGGTGTGGCGTTATGGGCGTGCCGCGCGATTGGTGTGCCACGGTGGGGCTTGACCCGACCACGAATCTTTTGAATCCAATGATGCCATCCGATTCCGCCCTCCTTAATAAATCCGAAATGTGGTTCAATAATACGGCGCAACCAGATGGTTATATTTTTATGAATGTGCAAGGTAAAATAGATACTTCTGCCAATCGGAATAAGCCACTGGTGCCTTTCAGTTATAAAATTGGAACCAATGCGCATTTCGTGCAAGTTAATATGGGGGATAAAAATTTTACGCTGGAAGAAGGCAAAAGTATTTTTGGACATCTTTGGATTGATTATTCTAAACTTTTTAATGGTATTCCATTGAATCTTGCGCCTAATTTGTCGGTGAAAACAGTTCAAGATAATAGTTCAGCACTTGCGGCGAAGATTGCCAATAACATTCCATCTATGTTCATTTATGAATAAAATATTGAAAATCAGTTTTATACATATCTATTTAATTTTTAATTTTTCATGCAAACATGAAAAAATAGGACCCATGGATGCGCCGTCAATCGTGTCATTCAGCCGAGAGATCCAACCGATTTTGAATCAACATTGTAATACGGTTGGTTGTCATTTTGGTACGCAGGCGGCAGGCAGGTTGAATTTGGAATCATCCGTTGCGTATGCGCAATTGATGAAAAGTGGGAAAGGTTATATTGATACGTTGATGCCGACGCAAAGCGTGCTTTATTCGGCGATGAATTCGACATCCAATCCCATGCCGCCCAAAGGGAAATTAGAAGACGCGACGCTCGCACTGATTTTGAAATGGATAGCGCAAAAAGCGAGTAACAATTAATAGTTAACCGTTTGGAAGGTTTCAAACCTTCCAAACGGTGTTGTATCGAATTAAATATTATTTTTTAACGAATCAAAAAAAATTAAAATGAATAAGATTCAACATTTTTGTACTATTTTGCTGATAGTGACAGCATTTTTGACATTGACAAGCAACCCTATTTTTGCGCATTTTGGTTCAAAAGGACCGTTTGGCGGGTCTGTCAATTGTGCAACTGTTTATGATTCAACGGTTTACATCGGCACGATGAATGGCGGTGTGTATCGAAGCAGCAATTCCAATTTAACGGGTTGGTCCGCGATGCCTGTCGGCTTGAAAAGTGGTAAAATCACTGCTTTGGCACATTCGGGCAGTTACCTGATTGCAGGGACGCTGGATAGTGGCATTTATATTTACAATGGTTATGTCGGCACGGACAGACATTGGGTAAAAATCAATAACGGATTGACTAATTTAAAAATTTTATCATTAGTCGCGTTAGATTCCATCACTTTTCTGGCAGGAACGGACGGCGGCGGACTTTTCAAAACCACTAATAAAGGCGCAACTTGGGCAGATATTGCATGGAGTCATCATTCGATTACGGCGTTGGTCAAAATTGGGAATCGCATTTGGGGGACGAGATTGGTCGGCGGTGTTTACGTTTCGACCGATAACGGCGATACTTGGAGTAGTTTTAATGATGCCAATACGGTCAACATTAGTGGCACTATCTCCTTGATACACAATGCTTTAACAGATGAATTATCGGTTATCAATGCGAATGGTATTTTTATTTTGTCTAATGCGAGTACGACGACCACACCTGTGTACAGGGCTGCACAAACAGGGTTGACAGCAGGAACGGTTTTGCGCAAGATTGCCACAAATGGTACTAATTGGTATTTGGCAACTGATAAAGGCGTTTTCACGACGGCAACAAATATGATCAATTGGACTAATGCGAATACGGGTTTACAAACGCAAGATGTAACGATTGTCATGCCGTTCCGAACGAATTTAATTGTTGGCACGAACAAAGGCGGGATGTATAAATCGCCTTCCAATGCCATCGCGTGGACGGCGCATAACTCAGGTTACAACAATCTTGAAACGTATGCGATGGAAACAAGTGGTGTTGCGGTGGTCGTTGCGGCGACCGAAAAAGGTGTTTTTGTCAGCACCGATTTGGCAGCGACTTATGTGCGAGCGAATAACGGTTTGACCGATAGTTTAAACGTAACGTATTTAAAATTTTTAGGAAGTGTTTTATACGCGGGGACTAAAAATGGAGGGATTTTCACGAGTGCCGATACGGGTAAGACATGGTCATCAATCAATGCAGGTTTAACCAATCTTCATATTAACAAAATATTTGTATCTACATCGAATGTATATATTTTAGACGCGAACCGTCAACTTTTTCAATACAATGGTTTCAATTGGATTTCCATACAAACGGGTTTGCCTGCGAATGCAATACCGACTTCGATGACTTTTTACAATTCAAAAATGCTACTTGGGACTTTTGGACAAGGTATTTTTACGAAATCGGTTTCAAATGGCGTTTGGGTTGCTGAAAATACAGGTTTGACGAATCAGAAAGTGACTGCTGTTGCCACAAATGGCACTAAAATTTTTGCAGGCACAGACGGTTCGGGTGTATTTGTTTCAGAAATGGGCGCGGTCAATTGGCGGCAAACCAATCCGACAACCATATCTCATACGGTTTTAATGGGTTTGGACGGAACAAAAATTCAAGAAATGGGCTTTTACAATGGTTATCTATTTGCGAGTTACAAAGGTGGTTTATTAGCGACTTCCGACCATGGCACGACTTGGATTGCGGGTGGTAATCAATTTAACTTGCCAAGTTATTCTAATATCAGTACGGTTACTTTTGTCACGACGCGGGTTTTTGTTACAACGGAAAACAATGGTTTGTACTCGAATGCTTTATCGGAATTGCCTGCGATTGTTTCAAAAAGCGATGATATTAATATTAATTTGAATGAATCGGTGAGCATTAGCCCGAATCCCAATCAAGGTCAGTTTAAACTTCATTTTAAAAATACTTTATTAGACGTTAAATCGGTTGTGATTTACGACCATACGGGCAGACAAATGCAAATTATTTACGATGTGAAAGGTTTAGAAACGCTTGATTTATCTGTAAATTATCCTGCGGGCATTTACTTTGTGCGGGTGAATGCGGAAAATGGCAGTGCGGTTAAAAAAATCGTAATTCAATAGGCATTATGCTACTGAGTTGTTAAAGTTGTAATATGTTTTTTCCCGCAGATTAGGCATTATGCTACTCAGTTGTTAAAGTTGTAATATGTTTTTTCCCGCAGATTAGGCATTATGCTACTCAGTTGTTAAAGTTGTAATATGTTTTTTCCCGCAGATTTCGCAAATTTTTCCCGCAGATTTACGCAGATTTTTGGTTGAATTTATAGAAATCAGCGAGAATCTGCGGGAAAAATCAGCGAAATCTGCGGGAAAAAATAGATTGATAATCAATTATTTACATATTAAATTTTTAACAACTCAGTAGTGTACAACTCAAGACATTTAAGCAGAAACTTATTTTGTAAGTCCTTGAAATTCAATGGTTTACTCATAAAAAAAACGTCGCAGGCAACACCCACGACGCTCAACTTTACTGTCAATTAAACTAATATTGTATTTTTCAGATGTAGGAATCTTCCCAAATCTATTGTACTTGTATTTTGGTGGTCACGGTTTGATTATCCAATTTGGTTTCCACCATGTACATCCCCGCAGGCATATTCGTCAAATCAAACGATTCAATGGATTCACCCGCCGAAACTTGACGTGGTTTCACCACATACACCGCTTGTCCTAACAAATTAATTACACGGAAACTCACCATTTTAGGCGCGTCCAACTCCATTTTAACGGCAAAATCACCCTTATTAGGGTTTGGATACACCGAAAGACTTTGCAAATGTGCAATTTCACCCGTTCCAACGCGGCATTCTACCACCCGAACCGCAGATGAAACTTGACGCGTACCAGGAGGCAACGGACAAACATCAAGACCCGCATTCATAATCACTTGAACGCGTCTGCCAATAGCATTTGGCA
Organism: Bacteroidota bacterium; assembly: GCA_041192405.1. Lineage (GTDB taxonomy): Bacteria > Bacteroidota > Bacteroidia > Chitinophagales > Saprospiraceae > JAAFJT01. Next base: position 4,099 of record JBEEMZ010000295.1, read on the forward strand.
AAATTAATTCGCGTCTGCCGCCTAATAATTGTCCATCCACAATCCACATAAATTCTGGATAAGGAGCCGAAATCGAACCTGTACCTTCGTTTGTACCCACTGCCCGTAATGTCAATTCGGGCCCAGGACAACCTGTTGCCGTGAAATCAACCGTCGGTATCACATTATCTCGAACCGTCAAGGTCGTACTATTATTCGTAATACAAGTGGTGGTCAAATCAACTGCCTTCACATTCAACGTTTGAACCCCGAAAGTCGTCGGTTTCACCATGATGCTACCTGCCGAAACTTGTCGGAAAGGCGTATTCGTCGCAGAACTCCAAGTCATCGTTACATTCGACGCGCCACACGCAACCGAAAGCGAATCGCCCAAACACATCAAGCGTGGTACGCTCAAACCTGCTATCGGCAATGGATTCACGGTAAGATTGATGGTTTGCGCTGAAAAACAGTTGTTGCCACGAGGTTGTGCCGTCAATGTAAACCCGTGTGCACCTGTCGGCATTGGGATTTTGAACGTAGAATCCGTTCTCGGAGCCGCTAAACCTGTCGTACTATTCCAAAAATAACTGGTCGCACCTGAAGATGTTACTGTAATACTGTCATTCGTACACAGTACCAAAGGCGTGATAGATGCCGTGACAACGCCTGGCGCGCACATCGTCGCACTACATAGCGTAGCCGTCGCGCCTAACGGAGCGTTATTATTCGTCGGCATCGCGTCTGTGTAACTTGTCATATTGATTAATGGATTTGCCAATCCAATATTCGTTTGCAAAATCGGCAAAAAAGCAGTATTCGTCACCTGTTCTACGGGCGTGTATGTGCCGTAATTGCAAGAACTGGCACCGTCTGCATCCGTTTTCACGAAATAAAAATTGGATTTATTCACATTTCCATCCAAACCTGTTCTACCTGCGTTCAAAAGTTGTCCATTCGATAAAGGGAATACTTTTACGAAACTATCTACGGTGGTGCCTGCATTTTGACCATAAGTGCGCGTCCAAAGCCAGTTTCTACCGCCAATCGTTGGTGTTGTCGTGTCCACTGCCGTCAACGTACCGACGCTATACATTTTTTGTTCATTCAGAATGCTGCCCGAAACGAATAGTTTTTTGCCCACTAAACGAATGTTATTACCTACGGAGAATCTCCAAACCGTATCAATGCCGCGTCCACCGTTTCGGACTAAGGGCAATGCCATCGTCCAACGCACTAAACCTGTTTGCGTCAATTTGCCCACATGGATTTGACGCAAATCATAAGCTCCGACTTTATAATCGCCCGTGAAAAAGAAATTGCCTGCCGCATCCGTCGTCAAATCATTGAAGCGACCTTGATTATAAATGCCTGAATATTCCCGCGCCCATTGAATGGTATCGCGGTTCATAAGGATAAGGTAATCTTCCGAAGTCGGGTACGCGCCCATGATTGCGAAACGTTCTGCACTGACTTTCACTACTTTACGTATAACGAAATCAGCTGCACCATTCGTAATATTGACTCCTTGCGTCGTTGGTACACCCAATTTATCCGCTTTGATGTAAGCACTTGAAGTCGCGCTGGATACGAAGTAGCGATAAGAACTATCCGCTTCTTGCGTCACTTTGACCACATTTTCAGTGCCATCGTATTTGATAATCCGTTGCCATTGCGTTACGCCTGTGGAATCGGTTTTAATCACAAAACCACCTTGTTTAGTTGCTGCGGTCGGCGTTTGCCAAGTCCGCCCTGCGATGATGAAACCATTATCCACCGTGCGGGTGATTTCAGTGGGTTTCATCTGATTGTTGAACGAGAAGGTGCGCGACCAAAGCAAGTTCATCAAAGAGTCTGTTTTAAAAAATTGAGTATAAGTGCTATCGCCTTGTTTCGTATAACCTAATGTTACAAAACTGCCATTAGGCAATTGCATCATGTCGGTCATATAATCCGCGCCCGCCGAACCCAAATGTT
>JBEEMZ010000296.1:0-5927 GCA_041192405.1 Bacteroidota bacterium
ATTTTTTTTTGCAAAAAAAATCAAAAATCAAATTTAGCTCTCTCTGGAAGGTCTTTTTTCCTTAACTATTTAGGACTTAGTGCACTATATTTCAAAAAAATAACTAATTTTAGTTAAAAAACATATTTCAAGTTTGTAGATATAGAAAAAATACATACTTTTGCTGGTGTAAAAATATACCCTTATTTTATAATGAAATGGATTCTGACCCCTGCATTGTTGGGGTGCTTGTCGTCTGCGTTGACCGCTGACGCTCTTTTTGCTATCCCCCCTGGCAAAAAAGCACCTTCTACAGCAGTCAAACCCGTGCGCGCTGCCCCGCCTGCCGTGAAACGTCCGACTGCTAAAAATTCCGCCACGAAACCGCATCACCCTGTTTCTGTTGGCAAACCTGTAAAAACAGGGTCGAAACACCCTGCATCACAAAAACCTGCAACGCGTCCAGCAGTGCCTATTGCGAAAGCACCTGTCCGAATGATTGCTAATACTGCCTTATTGATAGGTAATGACATTGTAGTACGGGCAAGTGCGTCACATCAGGCGCAAGTATTGCGGACTGCGTCTTCGCAAGATGTTATTATCATTGATTCGGTCACGGGACGCAAGGAAAGTATGCCTGGCACAACCGATAGATGTCATGAATATCCGTGGGTTCGTGCGCGTTTCGCAGACAACACAACTGGTTGGATATCAGGCAGAAGTGTATTTCGATTAATGGCATCTGATAAAAAATTAATGCAAGACGCACCCAAAGAGGTCATTGTGGAAGGCACTCGATATAAAATGGGGCTTTGCCACAACTATTTTATCGGCGCGGCGGATAAAAATGGTTTAACTTTTTGTGCAGAAAATGATATTTATCCAATGGTTTTGTATTCGTCGGATTTCAAAAAAGTGCATTTAATTGAATTGACGGGTGTTAAATCTGGTGAATTTAAATATATGTTGCTCCACGACCATGATTACCAAACCGATGAAATTAAACAAATTTATGTTAACGGACAACGTTTAATGGTTACTTTGGATATGACTTTTGCTGAAAAGTGTGAACGTTGGCAAATTAGCATTAAACGAGTGGGCGAAGGTTTCCAAGCAGAATCGGCTTTGATGTCGAAAGAAAAACCTTGTGACGGCACGTTCCCGAAACCCGACGAGGAAGAAGAAATATAAGTATAGACAGGTCACATCATCTCTTGGTCATGTAGCGCGGATGCGTTATGTGACCTCTTTTTTTATTTCGCTACGAGAGGAGAGCGATGTATTGCGCTCAATCTATGTATTTTTGACCACTTTGAGCGCGTTATAATTTTTTATCACGCTCAAAGTATATAAAAACACCTACTTTGAGCGCGTTATAATTTTTTATTGCGCTCAAAGTACATAAAAACACCTACTTTGAGCGCGTTATAATTTCTTATTGCGCTCAAAGTACATAAAAACACATACTTTGAGCGCGTTATAATTTTTTATTGCGCTCAAAGTACATAAAAACACCTACTTTGAGCGCGTTATAATTTCTTATTGCGCTCAAAGTAAGTATCTTTGCCCACATTGAGCGTATTATAATTTTTTATTACGCTCAATCTATCTTTTTCACCCACATTAAGCAGATTATAATGAATAATTTACTCATTGGCAGAAAACGCCCGATTGCAGAATTGGAAGAAGCACGCACTTCCCAAAAGCCCGAATTAGTTGCTTTAATAGGTCGGAGGCGGGTTGGTAAAACCTATCTCGTGAAACAGACCTATGCACAACAAATTGATTTTGAATTGATTGGCGCACAACATGGTACGATAGGCAGCCAAATTCAAAACTTTGTTTTAAGCATCGGAAAATATTTTCCCGACTTTGTTATAAAACAAAAACCTAATACATGGATTGAATCCTTTCATTTTTTGGGTCAAGCCTTAGAAACATTACCCAAAACAGAAAAAAAAATCATTTTTTTTGATGAATTACCATGGTTAGATACCAAACGCTCTAATTTTGTAGCAGGTTTGAGTTACTTTTGGAATAGTTGGGCAGTCAATCAATCTATTGTGGTTGTCATTTGCGGTTCTGCGACTTCGTGGATGATAAAAAAAATCATCAATGATAAAGGCGGCTTGCACAATCGAGTAACGCGCCGCTTGTTTTTGTATCCTTTTTCACTTGCCGAAACAGAGGAATACTGTCAAGCACGACATATTCATTTGAACCGTTTTCACCTGCTTCAAATTTATATGGTCATGGGCGGCGTTCCGATGTATCTCGAACAGTTAAAAACGGGACTTTCGGCAGTTCAGAATATTCAAGAAATCTGTTTCACTCCAAATGGTTATTTATATGACGAATTTGACCGCCTTTTTTCGTCCCTTTTTGATAATTACCAACAACATATTTTAGTCATTCGCGCTCTGGCATCCCGCCGCAATGGTTTGACACGACAGGACATTATTGCCACTACAAAATTCACAAATGGTGGGATGTTGTCCGATATTTTAAACGAATTGGAACAATCTGGTTTTATTAGCATTTATAATGGTTACGGCAAAAAAGTAAAAGAAAGCGTCTATCGTTTAACTGATTTTTACACCCATTTTTACCTCACTTTTATTGAACCATTAGGCAAACACAGTAAAATGGATTTTGCACAATTCAGTGACCTACCTAAGTGGAAAACATGGAGTGGATATGCATATGAAAACCTGTGTTTGACGCATATTGACCCAATACGCAAAGCATTGGGAATCAATGGAATAGCTTCTTCCATTTCATCCTTTGTTGCTGCACCCAAAGACGGTTTGAGTGGCGCACAAATTGATTTATTAATTGATAGAAGTGACCAAAGTATCAATGTTTGTGAGATAAAATTCAGTAGCGATGCGTATGAAGTCACCAAAAAAGATATTGATAATATTGCTAATAAAAAGGCTGTATTTCGGCATCATACGAAAACCAATAAGCATCTTTTTACAACTTTAATAAGCACCTTTGGCGTTGTGAATAACAGCAATCGCATCAATTATATTGACCAAGTGGTAACACAAGATGATTTATTCAAATAAATTTATTATTGGCTTAATCTCCTGTTTTCAGTCAGATTAAGCGGGTTATAATTTTTTATTGCGCTCAATCTGTCTATTTTACCCACTTTGAGCGTCCGCTTAAAGTGGTATTTTTAACCCACTTTAAGCCAGTAATAGTTTCAATTATGTATTGAAAATCAATGTTTTATCAACCAAAAATTGAGTAAAAAATAAGATAAAACTTCCATAAATGCAGCTCCTTATTCTCAACCAAACCACAAATCAATCTAAGTTTTTTTTTATTTTTAAAATCGGAATCAAATTCATACATTTGTCCAAATTTAAAATTTTACACCAATTTCCAAAGTATGCAAAATCATTTCAAGTATAAATTATTGGTTATCAGTCTAATCGTGATAACCGCGTGTCAAAAATGGGATATTTACGGGGTAGATACAAGTGGCGCAGGTTCGGAATATGCGATTCCCGTTTTGGAAGGCAAGACTTCGCTCCAAGATGTGTTAGCTCCTTTCGACAAAAAAGCCTTTATTGAAATCGCTCCCGATGGACAAATGAGCCTTTATTACAAAGGTCAATTGCAAGCGCGAACTTCTTATGACATCTTCTCAAGCATTCAACAAGCTCTTGCATTGCCGATTCCGCTTACGGATACGGTTACGCGAGTGCCAATGCGTATTCCAAGTGGGGTTCAAATTACAAGAACCAATATCAAATCAGGTGAATTAGTTGCTTTGGCTTGGCTGCCGTCCGACATTACAGAAGCATTGGATGTAACGATTTCCGCGCCTCAATTGACAAAAAATGGTCAAATGTTTTCACAAACCTTTACGGCTTCTCCCAATTCGGTATTGCCTTCGGCGAATCGTTATGATGTTTCGGGATATGTGATAACGGCGCAGAATGATTCGCTTTACTTAAAATATGATGCTCGAAAACGCTCAAATGGTCAACGCATTGTGGTGCCATTCAATCAAGCGGCGAGTCGTGGGTTGGCAATGCAACTTTCGACCTTAGTTTTTGGTTATGCAGAAGGCTGGTTAGGGCAATCGCCGTTTTTGACGAATCGAGATACCATTTCAATTGACTTTTTTGAACAATGGAAACGTGGTGAAGTAAAGTTTGTAAATCCGTCTGTGGACATTACTTTAGATAATTCATTTGGCTTTCCTGTCAAGGCAAATGCACTTGTTGCGGATGTCATAAACATTGATAATCAACGACTTTCACTTAGAAGTAATTTATTAAGTAATCTTTCGGCGAATTACCCAAGCCTTCAAGAAATTGGGCAATCCAAACGAACGGTGATTCATTTTGATAGAACAAATTCTAATGTTGATAGCATTATCAACTCGAATCCGACCAAATTTGACTATTGGATTGAAGGGATTACGAATCCTGATACAGCGCATCGCGTGATTGGTTTTTTAACGGATTCCAGTTTTTTCAAATTGCAAGTCGAAATTCGTCTGCCTGTTTGGGCATCTGCAAAGGATTTTGAGGTGAATCAGAGTTATCCGCTTTCGTTAACAAATTACGATAAAGTGGATTATGTGGAGCTGAAAATCAATACTGAAAATGAAATGCCGATTCGAGTTGGCTTGCAAGGTTATTTTGCGACAGATAACAATATGGTGATAGATTCGTTGTATTCGAGTTCAAAACCTGTGTTGGAAGGTGCGCCTGTGGATGCTTCGGGAAATGTGATGGGCGTTGTCAAACAAACTTCCTTAATTCGTTTGGACGCTGCGAAATTTGCCAAAGTGCGCAATTGTAAAAAAATCTTATTAAAATACGCATTTGCAACGACGGGAAATGGCGCGATTCCTGTCAAGGTTAAAAGTCAACAACAAGTAAAAGTACAAATTGGCATGAAAGTCGGTTTAAAATAATTAAATAATGATGAATGATGAATGATAAGTGATGAATCATGAATTTTATAATTAATTGATAATCAATTAATTTATTACAAAATCCATCATTTGTCATTCATCATTCATCATTTATCATGCAGCATTATACTATGGATATTTTACAAAAATACGCCCATTTACTGGTCAATTACAGCCTTGATTTGAAAAAAGGCGATAGGCTTTATGTGCAAACAACCACCCTTGCGGAGCCGTTAGTACGTGAATTGTATCGGGAAACGCTCAAAGCAGGTGCGATTATGGAGGTTGATTTTGCCTTCCGCGAGAAAAACCGCATTTTTATGACAGAGGCAGAAGCGCATCAATTGCAATATATTTCACCTTTGTTTAAGGCGGCGATGGAGGAATTTGAAGCGTATTTATTCATTCGCGCTCCGTTCAATTTGCACGAAGACAAAAATATAGATAAGTCTAAAAGCAGGATTCGTCAATTAGCAACGGCGGATTTATCCCGTCGCTACACCGAACGCACGGGTACGCGAGCGTTGAAACGGTCGCTTTGTCAATATCCGACCGATGCGGCGGCGCAAGAAGCGGGTATGTCTTTGGAAGAATATTCACAATTTGTTTATAATGCCTGCAAATTGTACGAACCCGACCCGCAAGCCGCTTGGTTGGAAGTGCGCAAAAATCAACAACATATTGTTGATTTTTTAAATAAATGCCGAAATATTCATTACAAATCGCCGCACATGGACTTGAAATTTTCTTGCGAAGGGCGGATTTGGATGAATTCGGATGGTCAAACGAATATGCCTTCGGGTGAAGTTTATACGTCACCTGTTGAAAATTCGGTGAATGGACGGGTGCATTTTACAATGACAAGTTTATATGGCGGTAATGAAGTGGAAGGTGTAACGCTTTGGGTGAAAGATGGCTACATCGAACGCTGGGATGCGCGACGCAATAAGGAATTTTTAGATATGATTTTTCAAGTGCAAGGCGCAAGGCGTTTTGGGGAAGCGGC
>JBEEMZ010000297.1:0-5856 GCA_041192405.1 Bacteroidota bacterium
CAACGGTAATTCATTGACAATATCGCCGCAAATACATTGATCTGTTTTGAGCAGAAACTCAATGATAGCGACGCGCGCAGGATGACCTAATGCTTTTGCAAAAATGGCTAATTCATTTTGACTGTCGGTAAAATTTTCGGTTTTCGTTACGCCCATTGTTTTATTATTTTATTGCAATATTACGATAGATATGATTACAAAATCAATAGTTATGTATTATTTTTTTGGCTGCAAAGATAAATAAAATTTGTATATTTTACACTTTGCGAGGTAACGATATAAATTACAAAAAAATGTATTTTCAAAAATACCTTTTTTAAGGTAAATTGGATTGGATAAAGCAACTTTTGAATTTAAAAATTGTTTTTAGCCAATACAAACGAATCCATTGCGTTATGTCAAAACCAATCAACCATTATTTAAATAAAACAATCAAAAAAATGAAAAGCACTCTTTTCTTAGTGGTAAGCGTCCTTACGACGTTCTCAAGTTGCACTTTTGCTCAAAGCAACCCGCAAATTTCAGAAAATAATGACAAATGGGAAAAACCTTTTGTACGCGGTTCGGGCACAATCAATAAAGTGATTCGGAACGTGGAAGGATTCACGGGCATCGCATCGGAGGTCAATGCGGATCTTTTTTTGACCCTCGGCACGTACAGTTTTGAGGTGACAGGGCAAGATAATTTGACTGCTGCCCTTAAAACAGAAGTGAAAAACAATGTTTTACATATTTGGTTTGACGAGAATGTGAAAATTGATTATAATAAAACATTGAAAATCAAGATTTCCGCGCCCGCCTATCAATCGCTTAGTGTTGCGGGCAGTGGTGCGGCGACTTTGAACGATAAATTAGCCAGTGAATCGTTCAACCTCACGATGGCAGGCTCGGGAACAGTGCGCATGCCAAAATTGGCGGTCAAACAATTAACCGCTACCATGTCGGGTTCAGGGCGATTCATACTCGGCGGCAATGCAGAAACGATGAATTTAACGCTTTCGGGCAGTGGTGGCATCGAAACAAATATGGTAACGGCGGGCGATGTGAATGCCGTTATCAGTGGTAGTGGGCAGATTGCTTGCAAACCGTCGGGTGATTTGAATGCGACGATTAGCGGAAGTGGCAATATTCGTTATCGCGGCAAACCGCACAATGTACAAACATCCATTAATGGCTCTGGCACGGTAGAAGTGGAATGATTTTCTCAGTTTGACAAAATTATATTTGTCAAAAATGCTGCTTGATGCTTTCAAGTGGCATTTTTCGTTTAAATAAGTGGCATTTTATTTCATTATTTTGAATATTTAAAAAATTTAAAGTAGATTTGATGTTTAAAAAAAATGCGGCATGGCTGCTGCTGATACCCATTTTTTATATATGGGGTTCGTTTTTAATTCAGAATGAAAATCATCACCTTCGCTACATCTGGACGGATGCAGAAGGATATTACATATATTTACCTGCTCTATTTGTACACGGTTCTTTCAAACAGATTCCCTGTCGAGATTCGACAATGATTCAATATTTGCCGCCCGATAACAAAATGTTTACTAAGTTCACGTATGGAACGGCATTATTGGAATCTCCTTTTTTTTTAATGGGTCACTTATCGCGCAAACTTCAAAAATTGCCTTTGAACCTTGCTTACACCGAAGATTATGGCGTAAGTATTTTGTTTGCCGCTTGTTTTTATTTTACATTGGGTATTTTCTTTATGTTTAAAACCTTAAAACGCTATTTTAATAAACAAATTGTTGTCTATTTGACTTTGATGAGCCTTACGATTGGTTCAAACGCGCTCTATTACGCGATTCGGCAACCTGGATATTCGCACATTTATTCGTTTGCATTCATCTCTATTTTCATTTATTACACGCCTCTTTTTCTTGAAAAGGTTACGAAACGAAATACTTTTTATATTTCTTTGTTGTATGGATTCATTGTTTTGATTCGCCCAACAAATGCGAGTATTCTTTTATTTTTGTTGCTATATAATTGTTATTCAATGGAAAACATATTAAATCGTTTTCAATTTTGGTTAAGCCATTGGAAAAAAATAGGCATTGCCTGTTTAGGAATTTTGTTACCAATGATACCACAAATGATTTATTGGCAATACCTTTTTGGCAAACCCGTCACATACTCGTATGATAAAGCGGGATTCGATTGGCTACATCCAAAAATACAAAATGTTTGGTTTGATGTTTTGAATGGCTTATTTCCGTACACGCCGATTATGATGATGGTGGTTTTAGGCATGTTGCTATCAAGTTGGCATCGGAAAATGAATGGTTGGTTAATTAGCAGTTTATTTTTGGGGATGTCTTATGTTTTTGGAAGTTGGTGCATGTGGTGGTTTGGGGGCGCACATGGGCAAAGGAGTTTTGTGGAATGGATGCCATTCTTCTCATTACCAATGGGTTATCTATTAGATATTTTATTCAAGCAAAAATTATGGCTTAAAACATTAGGTGTTTTAATGACGCTTTTTTTGATTTATTTGAATATCCGAATGACGAATTTGCATGATAGTGGTTGGTACGGAGATGCTTGGACTTGGAAAACGTACTTTGAAACGATTGGGTTTCCATTAAAATAAGGATGAATGATGAATGATGATAAAATTCATCATTCATCATTCATCATTATTTAACGATTCATAAAGTATTGAAAACCAATTTTTAAATTAGGATTAAAGTAAATATTATTATAATTTTCTCCAGTTGCTTGCAAGTTGACGGTCGCTTGAATACTGATATTTTCCGCCACAAATTGATTCAAACCAATCCCTGCCTCAATAAATTCGCCGCCCCATTTGGTTGTTGGTGTGTGCCATTCTTGATAATAAACACCCATTGCCGCCGCGCCCCTGAGCATAAACTGCATAGAGGGCGTAATGGGTTGATAATAACGCAACTCTGGAATCAGCGATGCATAAGCATAGTTTGTCCCCGCACTGACTTGTAAACTGCTGCTAATCATCCATTTATCCGTTAAAAAATAACCAATATAAGGTATTGCATTCCCATAACGACTCTCCTCACTAATATTCAAAGAACCTGTTAAACCAAAAGTTATATTACCTTTTTTTAAATATTTATCCGCTAAAATTTTACCTTCTTGTTTTTCAGTATTCAAAAATAATTTAATACCAAATTGGGGGCTAAATGCCAATTTAGGAAAAAGGACTGACGTACCAACACTTTTGCCCGCGTAACATAAATAACTCCAAGAACCTTCAAGTGCAATATTATTTGTTAAAAATAAATCTGCACCAATTTTACTTCTGATATTCAAATTCAAACTGTTTTCTACATTAAAATCATTCCATTGAGACCGAGTCCAATTGTTTTCTAAACTTAATTCATAAAACGTTTTAAATCGGCTTTTGGGCGTGAAATAATAGCGCGCATAAGGCGTAATATAAAAAATTTGTTTTGAAAACGCATTTGCATTTTGCGTCAGCCTCGAAATAGACAGATTATCTATAAAACGCACACCCGATTTGGCACCTGCGGCAAAACGATTGGTAAAAAAATAACCCAATTCAGCATCAGCATTTGAGTCATCATATTTGTAATGATAACTACTGTTGCTATGAAGTGGGCTTTGTCCAATCTTCAAATTGCCATCTATCATCCAAGACCCTTTTTGGATTTGAGCAGAAAGATTGTTTAAAATGCTGATTATCAATGAGATAACAATAATGATTTTTTGCATGTGTAATGATTTTTAAGCGTTTTCTTAAAAATGAGTGTGTGAAAAAATTGTTAAGTTCCTAATCGAAACGCACACAATTACACGAACGCGGCTTTTACAAATGCAAAAAGTGGTTTTAAAATCGAAGGTAATCTATTTTTTTGATGTACCTTTGATTTTCAATCAAAAAAATTAATCCTAAGTCGAAAAAATGCTCGCATTAGTACCTGCTTTTATCGTTGTAGTGCTGTCGGTTTGGCTGCGCCGTGCTTTTGAACCCTTGTTAATCGGTTGTCTCGTCGGTTATTTGCTCATCAATCCAAATGCATTTCCAAACAATTTTTTGGATGGTTTAACCCAAACCTTGCAAGAAAAAGACACGGTTTGGGTGATTTTAGTTTGCGGTCTGTACGGGTCATTGATACACCTGATTATCGAATCTGGGGGTGTGTTTGCGTTTGGAGAATTGGCGTTGAAATACGTGAATACGCGTCGTAAGTCATTGATAACCACTTGGTTAATGGGCGTTTTTATATTCATAGATGATTATATGAGTGCGCTTGCGGTCGGCGTGACCATGCGCAAAATTACAGACCGTTATCGCGTTTCGCGGGAATTATTGGCGTATTTAGTCAATGCGACGGCGGCACCAATTTGTGTCTTGATTCCGATGACGACTTGGAGTATTTTCTGCGGTAAACTATTGGAAGACAATAAGATAGTGGAAAAGGCGGTGCGTTTCAAGGCTTTTTGAGTACGATTCCATATATGTTTTACGCATGGGTGTCAGTGATTTTGGCTTTATTGGTGTCCATGAGTGCATTTCCCTTGTTTTCAAGAATGAAAAAAGCTGAAAATCGGGTCGTAAATGACATGCTTCCAAAACAAATAGTTGAAACCAAAGCCGTAAATCCGTTGGCTAAACCGATTCACTTTTTTTTGCCATTAATTGTTTTGGTTTTGGCAACCATTTTTTTAGAAAAGGATGCATTGAAAGGCATTTTTGCAGGATTAACATTTACTTTTTTCTACTATCTTTTAACGGGTTTAATGACTTTTAATCAATTATCGGACGGTATTTTTGAAGGATTTAAAAGTATGATATACGCATTAGCCATATTGACAATGGGTTACGTATTAAAAAAAGTTGGAGACCAAATGGGACTTACGCCGTATGTGATTGCGAGTGTGAAGCCGTTTTTATCTAAAACGGTTTTAGCGGCGGTACTTTTTGTTGCCTTGAGCGTGATTTCTTATTTGACGGCGGCATCTTGGGGCTTATATTTGGTTGCGATTCCGATAGTCGTTCCATTGGCGCAATCGTTGGACGCGAGTGTTTATTTGAGTTTGGGTGCGGTTTTTTCGGCGGGCGTGGTGGGTTCGCAATCCAGTTTTTATTCGGATGCGTCCGTTTTGACGGCTTCGAGTACGGAATGCGATGGGATGGAAATGTTCCTTACTGCATTGCCTTTCAACCTTTTATCTATAACAATTGCAACGATATTGTTTTTAATTGCGGGATACTTTTGAAGGAGCGTGTGAAGTTCTAAACAATTTTTCCCATTGAATCCTTAAAATCTAATAAATCCTAATTCCAAACTTCTATGAAATCAATATTTTACGGTTGGATCGTCTTATTTAGCTTATTTTCGATTTACGCAGTGAGCAACGGCATCGGCATTTATTCATTGCCATTGCTATTACCCGAAATGGGGAAGGAATTCCAACTCGGCCCCAAAGCTGCATCTGAATTGCCGGGTTTATTGTTCCTCACAACGGCGGTCATGGCAACAATTGTCGGCGGATTATTGGATAAATTCGGCGCACGATGGCTCATTGTCACAGGCGGCGTTGGATTAACCATTACAGCTGGATGCTTGCCTTATGTTTCGAGTTACAAACAATTAATTGCCTTTTATGTTTTTTATGCAATTTTTAGGTAATGCGTCCTATCTTTTTTCTCTTGCCTTCTTTCCTCTCTAAAATTTCTAATTTGTTTTTAAACTTTCTTTCAGGGGCTGTCAGTATTTGCTTTAAATCTTTTTCACTAATTAAATCCAGCTCCCTGTCTCCAACCTTGGCTAGCTCTATTTGGTCGGGGGCAATACTTTGAATTTTGTTTTTAGCTAAAAATTTTAAAAAGGCCCGCAAAGCTAT
>JBEEMZ010000298.1:0-5833 GCA_041192405.1 Bacteroidota bacterium
CCCTACGCCTGAACGACGATAGGTTTCTGTTACTACAAAATCTTCTAAATACATCTGTCTCCCGCGCCACGTGGAATACGCGATGTGGTAAAAAATCATTCCAATCACTTGATTATCATTGGTTTCGGCAACATGTGCGTTGAAAATACCTGCATCAAAATCTTTTTCGTAATCGGAAATCGTAGCGGTGTGCGCTTCAGGGGCGCGTTCAAACACGGCGAGTTCATAGACAAGTGCATGAAGCGCGGGCATATCTGCTTTGACGGCAGGGCGAATTTTGATTTGCATAACGTTGATTTTAAATGCCGCAAAAATACATACAATTCAGCTTAAAAGGTATGGAATAAATTCATTCGGAGATAGATTTGTTTGCAAATCTTATAAAATGAGCGTTTCAATGCCATTTTCATTACTTTTTATCGTATTTTTTGATAAAAAATTGCGTCAAATGACTTAGATTCACGCAATTTTGCGTTTGTAATCAAAAAAGTCGAATAATGAAAAAACAATTTCTTCATGTATGCTTACTGTCGCTGACGACGCAACTGCTTGTTGCTCAAAATCAAGCCGCAGAAACTGAATATGTTAATAATTTATATAATACAATGACCGAAGACGAACGGCTTGGGCAATTGATGATGATTCGGGCGCATTCCAATTTGGGGGATGACCACATTGCAAAAGTGGATTCTTTGATTCGCAAATATCAAGTTGGTTCGCTGTGTTTTTTTCAAGGCACGCCCGAAAAACAAGCAGAATTGACGAATCGGTATCAAAAATGGTCGAAAACGCCGCTTTTGGTGGCGATGGATGCAGAATGGGGGTTGAGTATGCGCCTCAAAGAAACGTGTATCACATTTCCAAAACAATTAATGTTAGGCGCAATACAAGATGATAAATTGATCTATCATTTTGGCAGAATCGTCGCAAAAGAGTGTAAAAGATTGGGGGTGCACATCAATTTCGCGCCTGTTGCGGACGTGAATAATAATCCAAATAATCCTGTTATTAATGAGCGTTCCTTCGGAGAAGATAAGTACAACGTTGCTACTAAATGCTTTATGTATATGCGCGGAATGCAAGATAATGGTTTGATGGCTTGCGCCAAGCACTTTCCAGGGCATGGCGATACGGATGCCGATTCGCATTATGACCTTCCACTTATTAAACATGATATTGCACATTTGCGTAATATGGAAATGTTGCCATTTCGGATTTTGTCGGATGGTGGCGTTCAATCTATGATGGCGGCGCATTTACAAATTCCTGCAATTGATAATACGGAACATTTGCCCACATCGCTTTCTAAAAAAGCAGTAACGGATATTTTACGGAATGAAATTGGGTTTAAAGGTCTAATTTTTACAGATGGTTTGGAAATGAAAGGTGTGACAAAATATTATTCTGGCGGCGATGTTGAAGCGCGCTCCATTGCGGCAGGCAATGATATTTTATGTTTGCCTGAAGATGTGGGTAATGCGATTAAAAAAATAAAGCAATATATTCAAGAAGGCAAAATTAACCCTGCCGAAGTCGAAAAAAGTGTAAAAAAAGTATTAGCTACCAAATATCGTTTTGGTTTGACGACGAAACCGATAATTGAACCAAATAATATTCGGAATGATATACAATCCGCAGAAGCATTGGCATTGAAAAAACAATTGATTGAAGCCGCCTTGACCTTGGTTCGGAATGAGGGCAACTTGATTCCAATTGCAACTGATAAGGGTGCAAAAATGGTAACTTTGAGCATTGGCTCGCTTACAATGAGTGATTTTCAAAAACAAATTGTTGAATTATCGCCGTCCATGCCGCAATATCAAGTGGGCAAATGGGCAACGCCAAATGAACAAAAAGATTTATTTGAAAAATTAAAAGATGTTGAAACAGTGATTGTGTCTTTACACGACATGGTTCCGCAGGCGGCAAAACAATTTGGTTTAAATGATACAGTACGCACGATGATTTCGCAGTTGAGCGCGACGAAAAAAATAATTTTAGTTGTGTTTGGAAACCCGTATAGTTTGAAATATTTTGATGGCATTTCAAACATTTTGGAGTGTTACAATGAAGACCCGATGACGCAACAAATCGCTGCAAATGCGTTATTTGGCAAATTCACTTTGAAAGGTAAATTGCCGATTACAGCGAGTTCAAAATCTAAATTTGGCGATGGCGCGATGATTCAACCCAAACAGTTGCCTAAAATTAATAATATTGAAAGCATTGGTTTTGATGCGAATAAGTTAAACAAAATTGATTCGATTGCACAAGAATTGATTTCAAATGGTGCTGCGCCAGGTTGCCAAATTTTGGTAGCAAAGCATGGTCAAATTGCTTATCATAAATCTTATGGACATCATACGTATGAGAAAATTCAAGCGGCTAAAACCGATGATTTATATGATTTGGCGAGTATTACGAAAGTAGCTGCTACCACAATTTGTTTGATGAAATTATATGAAACAGGACAATTGGATTTGAATAAAAAGGTCAGTGATTATTTGCCGCGTTTGAAAGGTTCTAATAAAGAACACATTTTGTTGAAAAATCTATTGATTCATCAAGCGGGTTTGAAACCTTGGATTCCGTTTTATAAAGCCACTTTGGGAAATAATAAATGGTCAAATGCCTATTACAGTGAAATAAAAAAAGGTGATTTCAGTGTACCTGTTGCAAAAAAAATGTATATGAATGGAAAATATGTGGATACGATTTTTCAAAGAATTGTTGAATCGCCGTTAGAGGCAACGACAGATTATAAATATTCGGATTTGGGTTTGATATTAATGACAGAGTTAATTTATAAAATCACTGGTAAAACGTTGGATGTTTTTGTAACAGAAAATTTTTATCAACCTTTGGGCATGAATTCAACTCTTTTTAATCCACTAACGCGGTTTTCGGAAAATAATATTGCGCCAACGGAGGAAGATAATTATTTTCGGATGCAACGTTTGTGCGGGAGTGTACATGATATGGGCGCGGCGATGCTCGGCGGCGTGAGTGGACATGCGGGTTTATTTTCTAATACGAGCGATTTAGCGATTTTGTTTCAAATGTTGCTCAATGGCGGTATTTATGAAGGCGTTCGTTTTTTTAAACCTGAGACGATTGCATTGTTTACGAGTCGTCAGGGTGGGAGTTCGCGGCGCGGTTTTGGTTGGGATATGAAGGAAACGGATGCCAACAAAACGTTGAATATGAGTGTATTAGCTCCGATTTCGACCTATGGGCATACAGGTTTTACGGGGAATGCGATTTATGCAGACCCAGATAATCAATTGATTTACATCTTTTTATCTAATAGAACTTATCCTAATGCGGATAATGATAAGTTAATTAAAGGTGATTATCGTCCGCGCATTCAGTCAGCGATTTATGAAGCGATGCGAAAAGGTGATTAGTTCGTTGGTTCGTTGGTTATACTTCGCATTGGATGGTTTTGTGATTTTGGAAAAAAAGCATCTCTCTCCACCCCGCCCGTTCTCAAGTCGAACGGTTGCTTGGCGAAATCCCAAAACCATCCTGCGCAAAGTATAGTTGGTTCGTTGGTTAATTAAATGATTGATTCTTAACGATTTAACCAACTAACTAACTAACCAACCAACTAACCAACTAACTAATGATATTGGTACGTCAATCCTATTGCCAATTGCGCTGTATTGTTTCTAACATTAAAATTCCGAGGATTGGGCATAGGTGCCAGCGAAAAAATACTGTGTTGACTCCTCAATGTAATTGGAATGGACCAATTTTTCCACAAAGGCAATCGCATTCCAACGCCCAATGATACGCCGAAATCATTGATATTCAATGTTTTATCTGTATAATTGTGGACACTGCTTTGATAACGAACCGAGTATCCTTCTTTTATTAAGCAGCCCCAATAACCACCCATATCTACAAAAAAAGTGCGTTTGGTATCCAAAATTTGCCGAAATAATATGGGTACGCTCACATAATCTAACTGAATAATAAAATTTTCTTTTCCGATAAAAGTCCCATTCTCATCGGTAAAATCTATTGAAGATGACGCGCCTTTGCGCTCAAAACCGACTCCCGAAACGATGCCAGAACGCTCGCGTAAGGCATAATACAGCGTCATGCCGCCATAATACCGCCAAATCGGTTGGTCAATACTCGCAAAAAAAGGTGATTGAAACTTTAAATAAGAAAAAGTAGGTGCGCCTTCCAAGGTGATGGCGTAACGGCTGCTTTGAGCAGACAAATCGTTCAGTGCAAAGAGCAAACTGATTGCAATACATAATTTTCGCATTAGAAATTAGTTTTGAATGAGTAAAGAAATTATTTTTACAAATATAAGTTTATTTTATAAATTTTTGTTTATTTTATTGCAAAAATTAAATTTTATTACTTCAATAAAGCACAAAAGGCACAAAATAAACTTTTTGTTTACTTTGTGCCTTTTGTCATTTCGGTTTTAAAATTAAACTTGTGGTTCAACTTGTGTCGTTGCACTATGGCGCAAAATGCGCTCTAACACTGAATTCGACGGATTGAATTTCACTTTTGGCAAATAATGATATGCCATTAAAAAATCATCTGATTCTTTTTGTAGCTTCGAGTCAACACGGACAGCGGCTTTTAAAGCAGCACTTTCATCCGCTAAAAGTTCTTTGTACAACTGTTGTACCATTTGATTTTGTGTAAAGTTTTGCTCCATGCAGATAAGGATTTTTGATGAAAAAAAAGGTGAACCTCGTTGAAATTACCTCCTTAAAACTCTTAAACACAATTCATTATTGCATTCAAAAAATTTTTTTTAACGAGAATGTTCTTTTTTTTGCTATTTTTGACACAGTTTTGACAAGTCGTTTTGACAACAAAATAATTTCACGCATCGAACCTATTTTTCAATGGGTTCTCCAAATATTAAACCGTTTATATTTTATTTTATGGAATTAAATTTGGTCATTAGTTTCGATGATACGGGCAGTATGTCCTCTGTTCGGCGCGAAGTGCGTCGCAAAATTGCCACCTTAGTGGAGGAATTATTCAACATTTACGAAAATCTCAAAATTGGCATCATCATTCACAATGATTATTGCGATGGAGATACCATTCAAAAAATGGATTTAACCAATCAACAAGCGGATATTATTGACTTCGTAAACCGAGATTCTTCTTGCGGCGGCGGCGATTATCCAGAATGTTATGCGTTAGCAATCCATGAATTCCGAAATTTTTCATGGGATTCTACCAATCGCGTCGCAATTTTATTGGGCGACGCGCCACCACATGAGAAAGGTTATAAATATGGGAGCAAGGAAGAATTATACGATTGGCGTGAAGAAACGACCCTTGCAAAAGCGGAAGGTATCCGAATTTATCCGATTCAAGCGTTAGGGCATCGCGGTTCGACGTTTTTTTATCAATCGGTTGCGGCGTTGAGTGGGACGATTAAATTAGATTTGTCGCAATTTGCGCATGTGACTCAATATATTACAGCGATTACTTATCAGGCAGCAGACCGTTTGGACGAATACGAAAATTCGCAAGAAGCGTTCAAAACAAATTTGATGTTTAAAAATATGTTTGCGCAATTGCGCGGCGAAACGCCTGAAGAATTGACTGCCGATGCATACGTCGCGCCGACAACTTCTACTTCGACGCGTACAAGCACGCCGCGAGTGGCTACACCTGTCGGGCCTGCGCGGTTTGACGGTTTTACGCCGATGAGTGCGGCAGAAATGGCATCGCGTTTTCAAGTTTTGGACGTTTTGAAACCACATGTGATTAAAAGTTTTGTTGAAGAATCGGGTTTGCACTTTTCACGCGGGCGCGGTTTTTATCAATTGATTGCGACGGA
>JBEEMZ010000299.1:0-5824 GCA_041192405.1 Bacteroidota bacterium
TTTTCCTTTTTTTCAATGATTTTATTTTTGTTGATTGCCCCCCAAACCTTTGTAAATGCTCAAACGACCGCAATACGGCATTGCGCATCTGCTGAAATATTGAAAAAACAAGTTACAAACGACCCACATTTTGCAGATAGATTGGAACAAATGGAGCGCACGACTGCACGTTTGGCGCAATCTGCCCTTTTAGAAACGCGAGGTACTACCGTTATACCCATTGTTATACATGTAGTGTATGCGACCGATGTTCAGAATATTAGTGATGCTCAAATTTTGTCACAAATTACCGTTTTAAATCGAGATTTTCGTAAAATGAATCCTGATATTCATCGAGTGCCTGCTTTATTTTCGAGTGTTGCGGCAGATTGTGGCATTCAGTTTAAACTCGCCACTCGTGACCCACAAGGCAATGCAACCAATGGCATTCAGCGTTATTTGACAAAACAAGTTGCTTGGAATACGAATGATGAAATGAAAAAACCTGAAAATGGGGGCATTGCGCCTTGGGATGCGAATCAGTATCTTAATTTTTGGGTTTGTAATATGGGAGATGGCACGTTAGGGTATGCTCAATTTCCTGGTGGTTCGCTTAAAACGGATGGTGTTGTGATTGATTATCGTTGTTTTGGGACGATTGGAATGGTGATTGCACCTTATAATATAGGGCGAACCGCAACACATGAAGTGGGTCATTATTTTAATTTGAAACATATTTGGGGCGATTCGGATTGTGGTGATGACCTCGTTGCGGATACGCCATCTCAGTCGAAAGCGAATAGTGGTATGCCTGCTTTCCCACATTATAGCACTTGTAACAATGTGCGCACGGTTGATATGTCTATGAATTTCATGGATTATGTGTTTGATGATGCAATGAACATGTTTACCGAAGGGCAAAAAGCGAGGATGCAAGCCGTTTTATCAGTGGGTGGTTTGCGGGCAAGTTTGTTAACATCGGACGGTTGCAAAGCCTCTGCGGGTACCGTTTGTGCTGCGCCAACGGGGTTGATAGCTTACGATATGAGTGCACAAACTGCAATTTTAAATTGGATTGATTGGAATAAAAATGATAATTACCTATTGGAATATCGCTCAAATGATAATTCGCAAAATATAATTTCTGTTCAAACAAATAATACAACAAAAATTTTGGCAGGTTTAACACCCAATACAACTTATTGGTATCGTGTTAAAACGATTTGTGGTTCAAATTGGTCGGAAGCGCAACAATTTACAACTGCTTCTGTGGAAAATGTGCGTTGCATGGATGGATGGGCTGAAAACAAACAGCGCGAAACCGCAGCAACCTTGACAGTTGGTAAAACGATTCATTCGATGCTTACTACGACAAGCGACAAAGATTGGTTTAAAATCACAACAACGGATGAAAAACCCAATTTAAAAGTGATTTTAAATCAATTGCCAACAGATTATGATTTAAAATTATATGATAATGAGGGACATTTATTGCGCACTTCAAGTGCGAAAGGACGGAAAGATGAAGGTCTTTGGTACAATGCGAGTGCAGGTGGGACTTATTATATACAAATTTTAGGTTATGATGGCACGTTTGACACACAAAATTGTTATTCTTTAACGTATAATTTATCTTCGTTTGATTTTCAAAAAGCGGATGGAACGATAGAGACGAATGTGATGATGGAGGATAAATCATTTGAAATCTATCCGAATCCAGTCGTTGGCGAAGCGATTTTGGAAGTCAATATTGAAAAAGAGGTGTTTGCGGAGGTAAAAGTATGGGATTTGAAAGGTGGATTGCGTTTTGAAATGGCGCAGAATCTTGTCAAAGGTGATACGAAAATTCGATTAGATGTGAGTAATTTGCCAAGTGGTTTTTATTTGGTGTCAATGATGTTGGACGGCAGACTTCAAAATCGTAAGATGACCGTTCAAACGTATTGAATTTAAAATGTATAAGAGTTGGATTAATTATAAATGGTTAATGGGCTGACGAGTTTCTACAAAGAAACTCGTTTTTTTTGTCCCGAATTACAAGAATTTTTACATAAATTCATGCAAATTCGTGTAATTCGGGACAAAATTTTGTACTTTTGCCCAAATAATTTAAATTAATTTTAAATGATTAGTCAAAAATCGGTACAAGAAATTCTGGATGCGGCTCGAGTTGAAGATATTGTGGGCGATTTTATTTCTTTAAAGCGTCGCGGTTCTAATTTATTAGGGCTTTGCCCGTTTCATAACGAAAAAACGCCTTCTTTCAATGTGTCGCCTGTGCGCGGCACGTTTAAATGTTTTGGCTGCGGAAAAGGTGGGAACTCCGTTAACTTTTTAATGGAACATGAAAGTTTGAGTTATCCAGAAGCGTTGCGCTGGATTGCTAAACGCTATAAAATTGCCGTTGAAGAAACCGAAATCTCTAAAGAATTTTTGGAAGAAAAGCGTACTGCGGATGGTTTGTATGCCGTAAATGAATATGCGTTAAAATATTATCAACATATTTTGTTTGAAACGGATAAGGGAAAAAGTATTGGATTGAGTTATTTCAAACAACGCGGTTTTAATGAGGAGACAGTACGCAAATTTGGGTTAGGTTTCGCGCCCGAAACGAGAGAAGAATTTACACAAACGGCAATTAAAGCACAATATTTGCAAGAAACGTTGCAAAAAGTGGGTTTAACGAGCCAATATGGACGCGATTTTTTCAGAAATCGAGTAATTTTTCCAATTCATAGTTTGACAGGCAGACCGATTGCATTCGGCGGGCGGATTTTGACGAAAGAACCGAATGCGCCCAAATATCTGAACTCACCTGAAACAGATATTTATGTCAAAAGTAAATCGCTTTATGGGATTCATTTTGCTCGAAAAGCGATGCAGCAATTGGATGAATGTCTTTTAGTGGAAGGCTATACGGATGTGATTTCGTTGCATCAAGCGGGGATTGAAAATGTGGTTGCATCTTCTGGAACATCGCTGACTATTGACCAAATCCGTCTAATTAAACGTTTTACACAGAATATAAAAATTTTATATGATGGAGATGGCGCAGGTATCAAGGCTGCTTTACGCGGGCTTGACATGGTTTTGGAAGAGGATATGAATGTTAAAATCGCTTTATTTCCAAATGGAGAAGACCCCGATTCTTATCTTCAAAAAGTGGGAACGGCTGCCTTTAATGATTTTATCAAACAAAATGCTAAAGATTTCATCTTTTTCAAAACAGGTTTATTGCTGCAAGAAGCTGGCGAAGACCCTGTGAAAAAGACAAAATTAATTAAAGATATTGTGGCAAGTGTTGCAAAAATGGGCGATTCTATCAAACGAGGTTTGTATTTGCGACAATGCGCCGCGCTCCTGCATGTGGATGAGAAACTCTTGATTGAGGAAACTGCAAAATTAGTTCGGAAAAGTCTTGAAGCCAAATTGCAAGCTGGCGGTCGCCCTGCGCAACAAATGACTCCCGAAGAAGTTGCACAACCTTCTGATAGTCAACAAGTTACAGTAAACAAAGCAAATGAAAAGCACGTTCCTAAAAGCGTCCCTGAGCAGGCTACCGCAGAAATGCCTGTTATTGTAGGTGAGATTAATGAGCGTTATTTTGCCGAAGTACTGATTCGATGGGGGCATCGTTTGTATGATATGGCTTCAAGTACGACAGTTGCTGCTTATATTATTGCCAATATTCAAGATGTTTTGAATGATTTTGATAACAAATTGTATCAAAAAGTGGTAGATGAAAGTGTTGCGGCATTGGAACAAGGGAAGTTGTTGAATCCTGCTTATTTTTCAAATCATAAAGATTTGCAAATTCAAAAATTTGCATTAGATGTTTTGACGCTGCATCCTGACCATGAATATGCGTCTTGGGAGGAGCACGGGGTAGAATTGCATACGCAAAAAATGCATGAAGAAAATTTTGTATTAGAGAGTCCGCAAGCCATTTTGCGCTATAAGTATAAAAAAATACGCAAAATTTGGCTCTATAATGCGCAACTGATTAATAAAGCATTTAAGGAAAATGACTCATCAGCGATGATGAAGCATCTCAGAATTCAGAGTAAATTAGATGTTATCCAAAATTCAATTGCAAAACAACTTGGACATGTTATTTTAAAATAGTTGGTTAGTTGGTTGGTATTTTTCCCCACAGATTTCGCAGCTTCTCGCAGCTTTTTTTGGGAGTCTTTTGGTGCGAAAATCTGCGGAAAAAAAACATATTATAACTTTAACAACTCAGTAGCCTAATAACTAACCAACTAACTCATAAAATTTAAACTTTTTAGGTTTGTTTTAGTTTCAATGAATCAACGATTTTTTTTAAATTGGACTATCATCATATGAATCATATTCAAACGCTTGGCGCGTTGAAAACCAGTGGGTATCAGCCCAAAAGCATTAAAGACGAATTGCGGAATAATTTGATACTCAAAATAAAGCGCAAAGAAACCGTTTTTAAAGGCGTTTTCGGATTTGAAAATACGGTCATTCCTGATTTGGAACGAGCCGTTTTGAGCCGTCATAGTATTTTGCTACTTGGTTTGCGCGGACAGGCAAAAACCAAAATGGCGCGTTTGATGGTCACTTTGTTGGATGAATATATCCCTGTGGTTGCAGGAAGTGAGGTGAATGACGACCCATTAAAGCCCTTGAGTCGTTATGCGAAAGATTTGATTGCTCAAAAAGGGGATGATACGCCGATTACTTGGTTGCACCGTTCGGAACGATATGTTGAAAAATTGGCAACGCCTGATGTGAGTGTTGCGGATTTGATTGGGGATGTGGATCCGATTTTGGCAGCGAATCTGAAGTTACCCTACTCGGATGAACGTGTCATTCATTTTGGATTAGTGCCGCGTTCACATCGTTGCATCTTCGTAATCAATGAGTTACCTGATTTGCAAGCGCGGATTCAAGTCTCTTTGTTCAATATTTTGCAGGAAGGCGATATTCAAATTCGCGGTTTCAAATTGCGATTGCCCTTAGATTTACAATTTGTTTTCACTGCAAATCCAGAAGATTACACCAATCGCGGCAGTATTATTACGCCTTTGAAAGATAGGATTCAAAGTCAAATTTTGACGCATTATCCCGAAGACCCGCAAATTGCCATGCAAATTACGGAGCAAGAAGCAAAACCTGCGTTGGCTCAAAAAAAATCGGTTAAAATTCCAAATGTTTTGCGCGAATTATTGGAAGCGATTTCGTTTGCAGCGCGAGAAAGTGAATTAGTAGATAATAAAAGTGGTGTTTCGGCGCGTTTGAGCATTACGGCTTTGGAAAATTTGTATAGTACGGCGGAAAGACGGATGCTCTTAAATGGTGAAAAAGCGACAAGTGCGCGATTATCCGATTTTTGGGGGATTGTGCCTGCGATTACGGGCAAAATTGAATTGGTTTACGAAGGAGAGCAAGAAGGCCCGTATAATGTTGCGATGCAATTGTTTGGAATTGCGGTAAAAGCGTTATTTTTGGAATATTTTCCGAATCCAGAAGAAATGCCATTGAAACGCACTGAAAAAGATCCGTATGGCACCATTCGCGCCTGGTTTAGTGGCAGCAATACGTTGGAATTGTTGAATGATTCAAACGACAAAGCATTTAGAAAAGAATTAGAGAAAGTTGCGGGTTTGCGGCGGTTGGTAGAAACGACCGAGATTCCAGAAAAAGATTTGAGTGTTTTTATGGAATTAGTGCTACACGGTTTGGCAGAATTTAATATCATTCAGAAGGATGTTTTAGACACCAGTTTTTCCTTCACGGATCCTTTAGCGGATATGATGGATGATTTTGATGAACGAAATAATTAACTTTTGCAGTTGGTTAGTTAGTTGGTTCGTTG
>JBEEMZ010000300.1:0-5801 GCA_041192405.1 Bacteroidota bacterium
CTTTTTTGTTTCAATCCTTGTGATAATGGAAATGGCACTTTACTGTATACGTATCCACAAACAAGTGGTTTCGATACATCACCAATTGTACTGCAAATGTACAACATTATATAGTACTCACAAGGATTGAAACCTCTTTTTCAGAATTCAAACAATTGCTCCATCGTAATTTCACTATCCACTTCTTCCATATAGTATTTATTTTTCATAGCAGGATACGTTGTTAAGAGCGTTGTAAATACTCCTTTTTTCGTTTCGGTCGCTTGCTTGAAAATGGATTTGCGCATCCGCAAATGTTGTGCGTAAGCAAGGTTGATTGCAAAATTTTCTTTTGTAAATTTCGCTTCACATAAATGAATAATTTGGTCAGCACGCTCAATGACCATATCTACTTGTGCGCCAGGGAGTGTATCATTGCCTTTGAATTTCCACGCACAGTGTTTCGTGAAAACGCCCCGAATCCCTAATGCAGCCTTAATTTGGTCGGTGTGCATCATACAAATGTTCTCAAAAGCGTAACCACTCCATGATTTATAAGTATTTTGCTGTCCCAATTGTTCCCAAATTTTATTACCTGCGCCTTTGTTGTGTTGAATAAATTTGAGGTAAAACAACGAGTATAAATCCGTCAATTTGAAAATAGCTATTTTTTTCTTATTCGTAAATGGTTGAAATTGAGTAATAAAGTCGCATTCTACCAATTCTTCTAACGTTTTTGATAATGGACTTTCAGTGATTTTAGTGGCGGCAGCAATTTCGGTTCGGGTCATGCCTTGCGGACTCGCGGCTAATTGCTCAATCACTTGAATATGTGCTTCGGCGTTGCGGAATAGCGAATCATATAATTGTGAATACTCTTCCGTTAATAAACCATTCGCTGAAAAACAGATTTCATCAATCAATTGCGTAGCACTTTTACCTTTTTCTGCTTCTTTCAAATAAAATGGAATCCCGCCCATTGCCATATACAATTCAAGTACTTGATACTGTGGCAAATAAATACCCATACTTTGTAAATATAAATTCGATTCACAAAGATTAAATGGAGCCAATCGAATGCGTTGCGTCACTCGATTATACAAGCCGCCCCGTGCTTGTATAAGGTTTTTCCGAATCCAAGACGATGCTGAACCACAAGCTATCAATAAAACATGATCCATTTTCGACACATGTTGATTCCAAAAAAATTCCAAAGCCGATATAAAATCGGATTTAGGGGTGTCTAACCAAGGCATTTCGTCTAAGAAAACGACTTGCTTTGTCTCTTTGACAGGCAATTGAATCAGATACTTCGCCAAATCGTGAAATACTTCTTGCCAAGACGTAGGCAATTGAGTGGATAGTTGCCCTTGAGTTCGGGCAAGATACTCCGAAAAAAAATTTTTAATTTGTTGTTTTTTAGAGCCATCCTTCGTGCCTGAAAGGTCAAATACAATATTTTGTTTCAAATATTGCCGAATTAAAAACGTTTTGCCAACGCGTCGCCGCCCGTATAACGCGAGGAATTCCGCTTGGTTCGACTGCATGATTTTGTCTAAACGCGCCTTTTCTTTGGTTCTGCCGATGATTTCAAGGGTTGCCATTTTGAAAAATTGAGATAATTAGAGAAATGTAGTTTAAAAATAGCGATTTCTATAAGTATCGATTTAGATAATGAGAGAAATCGGTTCAAAAATACTACATTTCTCTGATTATCCAAATAGATACTTAGAGAAATGTGACTTTTTTACCCACATTTCTCTAAGTATCGTTATAATTTCTCAAAAAGCACATCCATTTTCAGTTGATTTTGGGTCGTATTGAGATAATGTTCATTCATTTTCACGCCCAAAGTCGTTATCATCGTAACAAAAACGGTTTTTTTCGTACCTGTTTTCTCCAAAAAAATGCGCCTTTTCTGATGAAGGCTTTCTGCATATTTCTTATCAATAGAAAATTCGGTCAACGAAAATTTCATTTCACAAAGATTGATGCAATTATCTTGTCGGTCTATCAGCAAATCAATTTGCGTACCTGTGGTTTGATCTTTCGGCGCGTATCGCCAAGCGGATTGCTCCGAATAAACGCCTAAAATATTTAAGGCTTTTTTAATTTGTGGAATATGTTTCAAACAAATGTTTTCAAAAGCGAAACCTGCCCAACTTTTCCAGCCGCTACTTTGAGAACGATTTTGCCACGTACCCGAACCAAATGCTTTACTGTTATCCATGAATTTCAGATAAAACAACGAATATTCATCACTTAATTTGTATAAACTGTCTTTAACCGTCTTGTTGAAGGGAATGTATTCAGAAATAAAACCCGATTCCAATAACTCGTCCAACAATTTGGTCAAGCCGCCGCCCGAAGAAAGTTGACAGGTTTCTACGATTTCATTACGCGTCATGCCATTGGGTTTATGGGCGAGTGCTTTTACAACCGTTTCATGTTTTTCCGCATTACCAAAAAGAGCTGTATAAAGGTTTTTAAATTCATTACTTAATAAACCATCATTTGTAAAACACAGTCTATCAATGGTTTGTGTAACACTTTCACCGCGTTTCATTTCCTTCAAATAATGTGGAATCCCGCCCGTGACCATATATAATTGCAACAATTGATAACGGTCGGGTTGAATATATTGATTTTTAAGAAAAAGTTCGGTTTCGTACAGATTAAAAGGCATCAATCGAATGCGGCGCGTAATGCGATTATGCAATCCGCCTTTACTGCTGACAATGTTTTGAATCATCCAAGAAGCCGCAGATCCGCAAATCACCACGACCAGATTTTTCTTTTTAGCCGCCCAAGCATTCCAAAAATGGTCAAATGCCGATAGAAAACCTGATTTTTGGGCATCAAACCAAGGCAATTCATCGAAAAACAGGACTCGTTTTGATTTATTTTTGGGCTTGGTTAGTTGCTTTTCCAAAACTTGGATGAGGACATGAAAGGCTTGTAACCAATTTTGGGGTTGTAAAATGTTGAGTGGTAAGTCAAACGCCCGAGCGATGCTCAAACTAAAATTTTCCAATTGTTCGGGCTGCGCGACCTCGTTCAAACCAATTAATTCAAGAAGTATGTTTTTTTCATAGACGGTTTGAATGAGGTAGGTTTTGCCAACGCGCCTACGCCCGTAAACGGCTATTAATTCAGCATGAGGTGATTCTAATGCCTCTTTCAAAACCGTAATTTCGGATTCTCGACCAATTAAATTTTCCATAAGATGTAACTTTTAAATTAAAAGATAGATTCGGCGTGAAATAAAATTTATTTCCCGCCAAAAGTACTCAAAAAAGATAGATTTGGCGGGAAATCAAATTTATTTTTCGCCAAATCTATCTTTTTTGAGCACTTTTGGCGAAGAATAAATTTGATACTTCGCCAAAAGTGTTAAGAAAATGCCAATCCGTTCTCCCATAGTACCGCTTTTTTCCAAAACATAAATGACGGTTCAAAAATAATTTACTTCACAATTAATTGACTATCAATATTTTACAAAACAACTCATTCATTATTTTTAAAAAAAGTTATGAGTGCAGTTTTTTTGCATTCAGAGCGATTAGCTTTGTGCGCAGCAAAATTTTTTTCATTCATTCTGTTTAAAAAATGAGTCTCGAAATTACGATTAATACGCGGGGCGCGTACCTGCACGTCAAAGATGCCATGTTTGAAGTCCGTTTCAAGAACGAAACGACTCAACTCGAAGAAAAAAAACAAATTCCGCCCTTGAAAATCCGAACGTTAGTCTTGGCACCTGGGACGGCGTTGAGTACGGATGCCGTACAATTGGCGTTGAAAAACCATATTGACATTGTTTTCATAGAAAATAATGGGCATCCGATGGGTCGGGTCTGGCATACGCAATTGGGTTCTACGTCCAAGATTGCCAAACAGCAATTGGGTCACGCGCTGGATGCGCGAGCGATTGATTGGGTGAAAAAGTGGATAGACACTAAACTCTCGAATCAGCGCAATTTTATCCAAGATTTGAAAAAAAATCGCAGCGAACAGCAAGATTTTTTTAATACAAAAATCACTCAAATAGAATCACTTATGATTTTAATTGCGGGTTTGAAAGGAGAAAAAATGCGCGATATTGCGGACACATTGCGCGGATACGAAGGAACGGCGGGACGACTTTATTGGGAGAGTTTGAGTCAATGTTTGTCTAAGGGGTATCAATTTTCGGGGCGTTCGATGCGTCCTGCGGCGGATGCGTTCAATGCCTGTTTGAATTACGGTTATGGTGTGCTTTATCGTCGGGTGGAAAAAGCGTTAGTGATAGCGGGTCTGCAACCTTATATTGGTTTTTTTCATCGGGACGACTACAACCATAAAAGTATGGTGTACGATTTTATAGAGCCGTATCGAATTTGGATTGATGTGCCGATTTTTCGCTTATTTTCTTACAAAAAAATCAATTCAACGCACACCGAAAGTATTCCGAATGGTATCGGTTTAACGAAAGCGGGCAAAGAGTTGATTTTACAACAACTCACCGATTATTTCGATGTCGAAGCCATTAAATATCAAGGTAAAAATCAGCATCGTGGTCATATTTTGCAATTAGACGCACATGATTTTGCGAATCAACTTTTAAATCAAAAAAAATAAAATATTTAAACAAATGATTACGTGGATTTTATATGATATTGAAAACGATAAAGCCCGCACACAAGTAGCGAAATTTTGTAAGCAGGGCGGATTACACCGTGTTCAATATTCGTGTTTTTTGGGGACGATTACGTCGAATGA
This sequence comes from Bacteroidota bacterium, assembly GCA_041192405.1. Lineage (GTDB taxonomy): Bacteria > Bacteroidota > Bacteroidia > Chitinophagales > Saprospiraceae > JAAFJT01. Next base: position 4,738 of record JBEEMZ010000300.1, read on the forward strand.
TTTGGATACCCTTCAATTACAAATTAACGACCTTATCAACCCAGATAAAGACAAAGTTTATATTTTTCCGATGAATAAAGCGGAGTTGAAACAAACCCTCTTATTGGGGCAAGCCTTTGATAAGAAATTAGTTACAGATGAAGTAAAAATGTTATTTATATGATTAGCCTTACGCCTTCGCTTATTATTGAGCATTTGTATTGTGCGCGCTATACGTTTTATGAGCAAGTTTTAAAAGTGCCACAATACGAGGAAAAATTTTATAAAGTCCTAAAAGGTCGAGAACTGCATGACCGAAAGCTGGAGGAAAATAAGCCCTATTTGCGTCGAAAAATCGGTGCTGTGGAAAAATGGGTGGATCAATATATGACGAATGAGTTCATCCGTGGGCGTTTAGACGAAGTTTTACTATTATCCGATGGCACGATGACTCCTTTGGATTATAAATTTGCGGAATATGACGATAAAGTGCATATTACGTATGAAATTCAATTGTATTGCTATGCTTGGCTCATAGAGGAAAACTTTCAGAAACCGGTTCATAAAGGTTTTCTCGTTTATACGCGGTCTAAAAATAAATTAGTCGAAGTGCCGATTCCGCCCGATGCGAAGGAATTAGTGAAGCGGGCGGCGGTTGAAATCATGGAAATTATCGAGCATAATAAGTATCCGAAAGGCACCCGACAAAAAAAGAAGTGTGAAACGTGTACTTTTCGAAATTTTTGTCCGAAATAATTTGGCGGTTTCAACGGATTGACGTATCTTTGTGGGGTCAGAAAAACGCATGGTTCGCCTGCAAACAGTTGCAAAACGGCGTTCTGACCCCCAATTTATTTAAGTTTTTTTAAAAACACCTTATAGGGCATTGATTATCAATGGATTATGGTCCCGAAAGGTCGTGAAAAATCAATAAGTTATGTATTTAAAAATCAGTAATATGGCTTGTTTGGAGCTTTCAAAAACTGATGTAAGTTCTTTGAAATCAATGATTTATGTACAGTTAGCTCTTTTAGAGCAATTTCCATTATCACAAGGATTGAAACAACCAATGGATGAATGATTTT
>JBEEMZ010000301.1:0-5782 GCA_041192405.1 Bacteroidota bacterium
GTTTTATCGCTAAAACCTTCACGTCCACTTGAACCGACATCTCTCGTGGCAAACAATGGACCCGCTTTCCAAGATGCTTCATCACCTGCAATTTGTTGGAATGTTTCAGCTCTAAATTCAGTACCCACACCCACACTCAAATTCGGATAATTCTTCGCATTGAATGTTTTATTAATGTCAGCATTGACTAATGTTTGGGTAACGTGCGTTGTGCCAACATAAAATTTGGTCGGAGATGCATCCCCTAAACTTGGATTCGTCGTATTTTCTACATTCCAATTCACTTTATTCGAACCTTGTCCAACGCTTAAATCGGTATTCCAACCACTCAAAGTACCTTTTATACCTGCTGTAATGGAATAATCATGCAGGGTTGCAGGTGCAATCGGATTGTAACCATTCGGGAAAAGAGATAAAACAGAACGCCTTACATTGGAAGGTGGACGCGTGAAAACACCTGTAACTACGTGTTTATTGGTATAACCGCCAAATGCATAAAAGTTCCAATTATCATTAATAGGTATGCCAGCATTCATAAAAATACCATACGTTGTATTTTGCGCTGCACCAAGTATCGCTCTATCTAAATTAATATTATTCGCTTTCACTAAGCTATCATCTAATGCAACATTACTTTTGTAATAACCTGCACCTGCTTTATACCAGCCAGAACGGTCATAACCATCTGTGTGTGAATAAGTTAGTGTTGTATTGAGGAACCCTTTTGAACCTAATTTCAAACCTATATTCGCAGCAACACTATATGTTTTGCCATCTACTATGGTATTGATAGGCAACAAATTGTTTACATCAATCTGAGGACGAGAATAGCCCGTACCCGTATAAACATTCACGGTACCGCCAGAAGATGCATTATTCAATTGCAAATTGATAACCCCTGCAATCGCATCCGAACCGTATTGAGCCGCCGCACCATCGCGCAAGACCTCAACCCGTTTCAAGGACAATGCTGGCACAACATTGATATCCGTACCCACTTGCCCTTTGCCAACACCATCATTAATACTCAAAAACGATACTTTATGACGACGTTTGTTATTCACTGTTACCAAAACTTGGTCAGGCCCCAAACCACGTAATGTCGCTGGATCCACAAACGGCGCACCATCATTGATACCAAATTTCACCGCATTGAACGAAGGCGCACTATAATGAATGGATTGTCCCAAATCCACTTGCCCTGTTGCTTGCAAATCTTTTACATTGATAACGTCAATGGGCACAGGTCTATCCACATTGGTACGTGGCTTAGTACCAAAACGAGAACCAACAACCGTTACCTCGCTAATCAAGCCCGCAGCTTCTTCCAACACAATATCTAAGTTAGAAGTCGTTGCAGTAACAGCCACTTCTTGCGTCGTGTAGCCAATAAAAGAGAAGACTAATACATCGCCTACGTTCGCATTCAATGAAAAATTACCATCTGCGTCGGTTAAAGTACCTTTCGTAGTGCCTTTGATGCTGACACTCATACCGATAATCGCTTCGCCATTTTTGTCTTTGACTTTGCCTGTGATGGTTTGCACCATTTTATCCACCGAAAGCGATAGATTCATACTTAAAGGAGTCACTTCTACGGAAGGAAACACCGTTTGCAATACAATTTGACCACTCACGAGTTTGTACCGAATCTGCAACGGTTTCAAAGCAGCATCTAAAACAGTTGCTAATTTTTTTTGGTCTGCAACGATAGAAACCTTGCGTTGCGCTTGAATGTTTTTGGAACTATAGACAAATTGCACTTCTGCGGAACGTTCCAATTGCAATAATGCGTCACTTAAAGTCACATTTTGGAGGTTCAATGACACCGTTTTGTCTAAAACGTCATTCATAACCGTTTGATTGGTCGCCAAAATAGGCATCAAACAAGAGATTGACACAAAAAGCGGCATTAAGGTCGCTTTAAAAAATTGTTGATATTTTTTTTTCATAAATTGATGAAAACGATAAATGAGAAAACTTGATGTAAAGTATATTTCTAAATAGGATTTTTATTTTTTCGTAATCTATTGATTATCAATTAATTAAAAAAATTTATTTACAGCCACGTCCTGAAATTAAAATAGTGGTGCTTTTAATCTCATAATGTGCGTTAATCGCGCTGCAAATTAAATCTAATTTTTCATATAAAGATTGTTTATTCAAATCGGCGGTTAAATTACAGCGTTGTAACACGTCATTTGATAAAACAATTTGGATTCCATACGCTTTTTCTAAGATTTCAACCACTTCCAATAAAGGTGCGTCTTTGAAGGTGAATTCAGGAATTTTAAGATTGGGCTGCTCTTGTCCTTTTTCGGGCAGGGCGGGTTGAGCCACTAAACCCGTTACAAACAATTGATTATCAGCCAAATACGTTGCTTTTTGATTGCGTTTTAAAATGACACCATCTTGTTTTGCCGCTTTTATTTTTTTACCCGTCACCAACACTTGCCCCGTTTTGACTTCTACGGAAACTTCTTTTGCATCCACAGACTGCGTTACCCAAAAACTCGTTCCTAAAACTTGCGTCATGATTTCGCCTGCCTGCACAAAAAAAGGTTTATCGCGTTGATGCGTAATGTTAAAAAAAGCATTGCCTTGCAAATAAACCATTCGCTTATTGTTCTCAAAAGGTTCTGCATATTGAATTTGACTATTGGGTTGCAATTGAACGATGCTACTATCTTCTAATCGTATCAAAATAGGTACATTCGTATCATTTTTCTTCCTTTTAAGGTTTGAAAACCCTTTTTCCATGCCCGTCGTAGGCATTTTAGCCTTTGACAATTGAAAAACCCAGCCTAAACCCAGCCCAAGTAATGCAATAGCAGCAGCCACTCGAAACGGTTGTTGAAACCAACCGATGCGATTCAGACGCGCCTTTTCAATAGAGACAATCTTCGATTCTGATACTCCAAAAGTTTGCGATTCGATACCTTTCCATAATATTTCTTCCAATTCGGTTGCTTCTGCCATTGATAATTCTGGTATATCGTGCGTTTCCCCAATAAAATCATACAATTGATTCATCAATTGATGTTCTTGTGGGCTGCAAACGCCATCCAAATAGCGGCGGAGCAATTGTTGAAATTCAATTCTATTCATTGCTTAATTTGTTGAATAAGTAGTTGAACCTAAATAAAGCATGTTAAAATAAAAAGTGGGGGTTCAAAAAAAACAAACGCATCTCTCCGCCCCTCCCACTCGTGGCGAGAAAATCTTCCGATTTTTAACAAGGTTTATTTATGTCCAATTACTTATAAGTGAGTACGGTAACGCACACGATTCCCTAAACGATTTTTATTTTTTTTATAAAAAATCTTTTAAAGCGATTCTCAAAGATTTCAAAGCCTGCGTAATGTGATATTCCACCGTTTTTTCAGAACACCTCAATTGGAGCGCAATTTCTTTATGAGCAAGATTTTCAAGGCGACTCAACTGATAAATTTGTTTTGTCTTTTCGGGCAATTGCGAGACGGCTTGTTCCAAAAGGCGGGTCAAATCTTGCAAAAAAACCTCTTTTTCAACCGAATTTTCACTCAACATTGAAGGATTCAATTGAGATTCGTAATGGGTGCGCACCAACTGCGATTCAATATATTTAAAAACTTGATATTTAACGGCGGTGAACAAATAGGCTTCTAAATGATTGATATACAAATCATTGCGTTTTTCCCACAACGCTATAAAAAGGATTTGAGTGATTTCTTCTGCCACAACTTTGATTTTTGTTTTTTGGAAAGCCATAGCAAAGCACCTTCGCCAATAGCGGCGATAGAGGGTTTTAAAAGCAGGTTCGGAAGATGCCTTTAAATGCTTCAATAAAGATTCATCACTTAATTCGTCAAAAAACATGCTATTTTTTCAAGTAAGTTGATTTGGTTCACAAGGTAAGTTTTTTTGGAGAAACCAACTTTTTTTGACCCTATTTTAACACGAATTTTCACTCTTTTAGTTGATTACAAGCCCTTAATTATGAATGATTTTGTTTTTAAATCGTAGAGGCAGGTCGTGACCTGCCTCTACGATTTTTTGGGATTCGATTTAGGATAAGTATAGATTCGTTTCCAACAGCATTTTATTTCTTTTTTTACAACACATATAGATTTCTATATACTTTCTATTATCTTTACAACGATATTTTGATATTTCATTTTGATATTTTCATAAAAAATTAATTATCAATTATTTATAAACTTTATGAAAAAAATTTTAGTTGCAAATAGAGGCGAAATTGCCTTGCGCGTGATGCGCACTGCCCGTAAAATGGGTATTAAAACGGTTGCCGTTTACTCCGAAGCTGACCGTAATGCGCCTCATGTGCGTTTTGCGGATGAGGCGATTTGTCTCGGACCCGCGCCTTCTGCACAGTCTTATTTGTTGGGCAATAAGATTATTGAAGCCGCAAAACGTTTAAATGTGGATGGCATTCATCCTGGATATGGTTTTTTGAGCGAAAATGCGGGTTTTTCCAGAGCCGTTTCGGAAGCGGGGATGACCTTTATTGGGCCCGCGCCGCATTCGATTGAGGTCATGGGTAGCAAATTGGCGGCTAAAAATGCGGTTTTGAAATATAAAATCCCAATGGTTCCTGGCGTTCAAGAGGCGATAACGGATGTTCCTGCGGCGCGGAAAGTGGCACTTGAAATTGGTTATCCGATTTTGATAAAAGCGTCAGCAGGCGGCGGCGGGAAAGGCATGCGCATCGTCGAAAATGATAGTGAATTTGTGGAGCAAATGAATCGCGCTGTGAGTGAAGCGATTTCAGCGTTTGGGGATGGTTCGGTTTTCATTGAAAAATACGTTGGCTCGCCGCGACATATTGAAATTCAAGTCCTTGCGGATAATCATGGCAATACGGTTTATCTTTTTGAACGCGAATGTAGCATTCAACGAAGACATCAAAAATTGGTTGAAGAGGCTCCGAGTTGCATTTTGACTCCTGAAATCCGTGAAGCAATGGGCAAAGATGCCGTTAAAGTGGCAAAAGCATGTCAATATTCGGGCGCGGGCACTGTAGAATTCTTGTTAGACGAAAAGTTGAATTATTATTTTTTGGAAATGAATACGCGTTTGCAAGTGGAACATCCTGTGTCTGAATGGATTACAGGTTTGGATTTGGTGGAACAACAAATTCGAGTGGCGCGCAATGAGAAATTGGCTTTCAAACAAAAAGATTTAAAAATGAATGGTCATTCGATTGAATTGCGCGTTTGTGCGGAAGACCCAATGAATCATTTCTTGCCGAGCGTTGGCAATTTGACCAAATATCGCCCACCTTATAATATGCCGAATGTCCGAGTGGACGACGGTTATGAGGAAGGTATGGATATTCCGATTTTTTATGACCCGATGATTGCAAAATTGATTGCTTGGGGCAGCAATCGGGCGGAAGCGATTCAAAAATTAATTGAGGCAATTGATGCGTTTACGATTGAAGGCGTTTCGACGACGCTTCGTTTTGGAAAATTTGTATTGGAACATCCTGCCTTCCTTAGCGGACAATTTGATACGCATTTTGTGAAACATTATTTCACACCTGAGAAATTACAAGATGAAAATGAAGCAATCGTACCCGTCTGGAAGCTCAAACCGGTGTCCTTACACCGCGTTTTTGACGTGCCCGACACAATCGAATCGTTCAAAACAACCCGTTTTCCTTTGAGTGGCGTAACGCCTGTGCCGAGTGCCTCGACATACACAAAAGTCGTATCACACTGACCCGATGCGTTGCAAATACGGATGCAAGCCGTGTCTATACCCCCCGTAACACCGCGAT
>JBEEMZ010000302.1:0-9630 GCA_041192405.1 Bacteroidota bacterium
TGCAAATTGATGACAACGGGAATGTGTTTGTAGCAGGCTATTCGACCAAAAGCAATGGCTTAAAGGAAATTACGATTCTAAAATACGATACGGACGGACATTCGGAATGGGTTCACAAACAAGCTGCCAAAGAAGATTCAGGAGACGCTTTTGCCAAAGCATTGGATGTTGATGATGAAGGCAAGGTTTATTTTGTAGCAGAAGAGAAAGGCAATTCGGGCAGTAAGGATGTCACAATGATGAAATTAGACACTTGGGGGCGTACCGAATGGTCTAAAAGCCTCTCTACCTCCGCGACGGAAATACCGATGGCAATCAAAGTAGATAACCAACATCAAGTGTATTTATCGGCAATCGAAACGCAAGGAACGACCTCCGTGTACAAAACGGTCAAATATACAACCTATAAACCCGACACCGCAGTACTCCGCAATGCCGCAGGCAAACCCATAGCGATGGCACACGAACTCATTGTTCGTTTTAATGAGAACATGGTGAATCGGGAAGCCGTAGATGCAACCATTGGCACAGGCGAAAAAGTTTTTGGAAATTTAGATTATTTTTTATTACCGCAAGCTACAAATGCAGTGCAACAAAAATTACAGCAACTTTGCTCTAATGTCACTTTACCCTCGAATCGTGCGTTTTGTCCCATCACTGTAAATAAGGTATTTCCTCAATTGCGTACAACAGATACTATAACGACCTCTCGGTTGGGTGAAAAAATTCCAATTCCTCCCTTTTGGGCTACTTTCGTTTTACATTTTCCAATCAGCATGGACATTCGGCAGGTTAAAGATTCTTTAAATAGTTTGTTTCCAATAGTCATTTATGCCGAACCGAACTATTTGGCAGCACCTACAGCTACTGCCAATGATTCTTTGTATTCATTAGAACAGCCTTCTTTGCACAACATAAGGTGGTATCGGAATGCTGACATCAATGTTGAACCCGCTTGGAATATTGAGGTGGGAAAACCCAATGTAAAAGTAGGTGTTTTTGACACAGGGCTGGATTGGAGACATAATGATTTTGGTTATAATGGATTAAATGACACCACTTCCCGAGTGGTGAATGGTTGGGATTTTATTTCAAATTCACGCCTTAAATCTCTTGCTCAGCCAGACTCAAATGGGCATGGTACCGCCGCTGCTGGTATTATAGGAGCTGTTCGCAATAATAAGCAAGGAATAGCTGGCATTGCGGGTGGTGATAGTTTGAGCAATCGAAAAGGTGTTTCGCTTTATGGGCTCAAAATTATGCGTGATACAGGTTCTTTTATAAGAAATCCTATTAATTATATTGCCGACGCTATCATCCTTTCAGCCATACAAGACAGTACCAAAGATTATGGATATGGTTTACATATTATGAACCATAGTTGGCGGTTTGATAACAACGATAGTCTCTTTTTTAATGACAATAATGTTACTTTGATACGAGAAGCCACTCACTTTGCGAATAGAGCCAAAGTCACTTTTATTGCATCACGGGGCAATGAAGGCTATAACAATCAAGCTTATCCTGCTATCCTTGATGATGATTGGGTTCTTTGTGTGGGTGGAACAGGCACAAATGGAGAATTTGCAAATGATAATCCTTCGCTAGGACGTGTCAACTGTGAATTTACAGCGAGTAGTGGATGGGAGATAGACGTTGCGGCTCCTGCTTCTGACTCAATTGTTACAACGTTACAAACAGGAGGAGGCTATACCCAATTTAATGGTACGTCAGCAGCAGCACCTCATGTTTCAGGCACAGCAGCATTACTAATGAGTTATTTAAATGTCTCAGTGCCAAATTATAATAATCTCGCACCCGAAGATGTAGAACACATCTTGCAAAGAACGGCAACCGATGTAGGTCCTATCGGCGTAGATTCGACAACGGGTCATGGGCGTTTAAATACAGGTGCTGCTTTACGAGGCGTATTTAAACCCTGTTGGCGAGTGGATCACTTCGGAACGGCAAATCGAGGTCACACGTTCCGAACCAGTGTTTACTCCAATCGGGACACGGTCATGCTAACAGAACGATATCAAAATGAGAGCAATGTCTGGTTTGGGAAAGGACGCTATTTTGTAAAGACTTATAAAATGGAAGCAACCATCAATCATAGTTTGCTTCCAACAGATAGTATTATTGGGTTTTGGTCACGTCCCAGTTCTTGTAACGTGCTGCAACTATTCGACAATCGAAAACAGATCCAGCCCAGAGAGTGTGCGTTTGTAAATGCTGCGTCTGTAAACTTAAACAGCACCCAAATGTATGGTTATTCCTATCAAGTTTGGAATGAATCCAACCAATATTTAGGTTGGTGGCCTGCGGACACCTTAAGATCCTCCCGCTTCGAGTATACGTTGTGGATTCGGGATCGCCGACAATGCCTAACAGGAATTGGAGATTTAACGCCTCCTAACGGGATTCAAAAAGCACTCCTTTTTCCAAACCCAGTTGCTGCGCTTCAAACCCTTCGAATCACAACTCCTGAATCACAAGATTTGTGGATTCAACTTTTAGATGTAGCGGGACGCACCGTGCAACCTGTTTTTAGAGGTCGTAGCCAAATCGGTGATAACGATTATGAGGTAGATATGAGTACTCTGTCCACTGGGTTTTATATTTATCGCATTCAAAACGGCTCTGAAGTATTCCATGTGAAAACCATTAAAAATTAATTCAATCAAAAATTCTTGCACGGACTCGGAAGCGTTCATGCAGGAATTTTTTATTTTAACTAAAAGTAAAATGAAAAAGATGATTTATATGAGTTATTGGGTGCTTCAAATGTTAGCTTGTTCTAAACCTTTTAAAAACGATTCGATTCAAAACATGCCAGTCAAGCCAGAAATGAATTATTATGAGCCTCATTTAACCCCTATTACCGATTCCCAACAAACGCATTTAATTCGCGCTTGCGTCCTATCGGGTCAATATTATCGGGAAGGTCGAGGTCATATGAACCCTTGCTTTAATCCCAATAATCCTTATGAAATTGCTTTTATGCAAGCAGATAGTAATAAATGTGTAGGTTTGTTCAAATTTAGTTTTGTTACAGGCAAAAAAACATATTTGATACAACTGCCTTGTGGCTCTATAGATTGGAGTTCCAAAGGATGGATTTTATTTGTCACCCACGAAGGCAACTTATCTAAAATCAAAGATAACGGAGATAGTTTGACAACATTGGCACAAACGGGTTATTTGGAACCCAAATGGAGTCCCTCTGGAAATGCCTTTATGTACACGATTGGCGATGAAATCTCTATTTGCAATGCAAATGGTACGTTAATAAAAACAATTTACGATAGAATAGCGACCGTAGATTGGTTGAGCGACTCGACTTTAATCTATTCTAATTATCAAAACAATATAAAGTATCATCTTTTTACAAATAGGCGGGAAAACGTGCCAACATACAAATTTGCGATGAATCTATGGGAAAAAGGAGAACATTTTGCCTATTATTGGGTAAGTAAAGGCATCGGCAAAACCGATTATTATATGCGATATAATTACAATAGCGGAATAACAGATACTTTAAAAATATTATATGATAGCTATTTTTATATGAATTTGAAATATCATCCCAAAACAAAAAAATGCCTCGTCGAATTAGACCGACGCAAGTGGAAAGATGCCCATAAATGTGATATTTTATATAAACGAAATCTTATTTTAATGAATCCAGATGGCACCGATGAAAAATTGATTCGAATACCAGATTAAGGTTAATCTACACAGTAAATAATGAATAATATTAAAAAAACTGTCAAGAACAAAGCACTGCGCGGCAACCCCTCGCAAACCCCACCCGCAAGGCTCGACTGCGAGGGGCTGCGTCAGTGCCATCGTTAACCATTTTTTGTATATATATAATATTCAACTGGCTCACTGCTAATGAGTTGTGGTTGAATTGGAGATTTTCGCGGTGGAAAGGCTGGATTTGTACGAATGGGGCAGGAAATATCGTAAATACACTCATCCGAATCGAAATTCGGGGCAAAGAGGTCCTGCCAAAACTCAAAAGTCGAATGAAATGGAGGGCAAAGAGGTACTTGGGGCAAAAATTCAAAAAAAAACAGTTGGATTTCGTAAAAACACCTTAACTTTGTCTTAAAATTTGGACGATGACTACAATCAACATTTCTAAAATCCCGATTATCGGGGCGCGTTACGCGCAACTCCTCCAATTGTGTGAACACTATCGGGTGGAAAAATTGTATGTCTTTGGCTCGGTGATTACGGAACGGTTTAATCCCTTGACAAGCGATATTGATTTAATGGTCGAGTTGCAACCCAGATCGCCGAGTGAATACGGCGGCGCATTACTCCACTTCGGCATGGACTTAGAAATCCTCTTTGAACGGAATGTTGATTTGTTAAGTGATCGCCCGATTAAAAACATTTATTTAAGACAAAGTATTGAACGAACTAAAAAACTGATTTATGACCGAAAAAGCAAAGAAATATCTTACTGACATCCTTTACGCTGTCGAAAAAATTGAGTTATATACGCAAGGCATCCTTGATTTTGAGGACTATGATGCCGATTCCAAAACGAAAAGTGCCGTTGAACGCCAAATAGCGATTATCGGCGAAGCCGTGACTCAGTTCAAAAAACACGAATCTGTATTTGCATTGTCCTTCACGCCTCAAATGATTGCGGTGCGGAATCGGCTGATTCATGCGTATGATAATATTGATGATCCCATTATTTGGAACATTGTCGAACATCATTTGTCCCCTCTAAAATTGGAAGTGCAAAATGCACTGGCAATGTGAATTTGGATTCCGAAAGGAGGCGAACCGAACTCTAAATCGGGAGTGCCGTTGGCAAGCATCGGTTTTCAATTCGGGAGGTAATAATATTTAAAAAAACGGTTGAGAACAGTGGCACTGCTGCCAATGCCCCGCAAAACCCACCCGCGACGGCTCCACTGCGGGGCAATGCGTCAGTGCGATCGTTCTCAACCATTTTTTGTATATATATAATATTCAACTGGCTCTTTTTCAGAGAGTTACGTTTGAATTGGAGGTTTTAGTGGTGGACAAGCTGGATTTGTACGAATGGAATTGTGGGCAGGTGTATTACAAAATTTACTCATGCGAAGCAAAATGGGTCATGCAAACCTTCGCATCAAGGTCGTTTTGGAGTGTCTTATTAATTCATTTTCCCAATTATGTGGACCTGCACACCCTCAAAAATCAACTCAATGGATTATTTCCGTTAGTCGAATATTGTCATGTTAATGCGGTTTGCCACAAGTCAAGCATTCCCAATGATCCTTCTATTAATGGAACGAATCATCCTCAGTCTTCCTTAGTTCCAAATAATACCTATCGTGATGCTCATATTAATATGGATAGTGCTTGGAATATCAGCACAGGCGGAGGCATTCGAAAAATTAAAGTGGGTGTTTATGATGAACCCATTTATTGGAAACATCCTGATTTTGGCGGTCCGATTTTTTCAAAAACGGTTATTAAAGGGGGCAAAGATTTTTACCATAACATAGATATAAGCATGGTAGATAGCATCCATGAAAATCATGGTACAATGGTAGCAGGCATTATTGGAGCTCTGCGCAATAATGGAATCGGTATAGCAGGCATAGCAGGCGGTAATTTAGCAAGAGGCGATACTGGAACACATTTGTATTCCATGGCTATATTTCATAATGATACACTTACCTTTACCTCTATTGTTGCAAATGCAATTTTGAGGGGAACCATTTCAGATAGCTTCGGTATCAATATCCAAAATCACAGTTGGAGTACCGATGAAGATAGTGCTTTTGTACTTCGAAATGCGATCCGAAATGCGTTTATAAATAAATCGGTCATCGTTGGAGCGCGCGGCAATCGTGGCAACACCTGGAAGGAATATCCTGCCTGTTTCCAAGATGAATGGGTAATCAGTGTAGGTGCTGCTGGTAAAGATGGACGGTTTAAAACTAAATATAATATAGGTGCTATAGGTACTGTAGACAGGTTACAATCCTCTTTTGGTGCAGGAGTAGATTTGATTGCGCCAGGAGGATTTGATAATGTTTATACGACAAATAGTCCTGGTTTTACTAATTTTTGTAGTGGTTCGCTTGCAGCTTCTCCATATACTTGTTTTCGTGGAACTTCTTCTGCGGCGGCTCATGTCTCTGGTACTGCCGCTTTGATGCTTAGTTTGCATAATACAAGCACAGGTAGAGGTTATCCAAACGACTTAGCTCCTGATGATGTAGAACATATTCTTTCAAAATATGCAACAGATGTAGAGGATATAGCCGATGTTGACGTTTATGATGCGAATCAAGTTTTGCAGAGAACAGAGACCATTCTCTTTGATAGAGGCTATGACGAATATAATGGTTGGGGATTACTGAATGCAGGTGCTTCTTTGCGCATGATCAATATGCCTAAATATCATATTTCGCATCCAACGGTTAATGGAACTTTATCACAACGTGGACCGATCGCTACCCGAATAGATACCCTAAAAGAGAACGTAAATGGGGTCGCTTCTGGTCGGTATTCGATGAAAGTTTATGAAGTCAAAGAAGCCTATAGCATTAAATTAGCGAGTCATTTGCGACTCATAGATGCGTGGAAACGCTTAAGCGCAAGCAGAGGCTATCGAGATACAACCTTCTTATGGGACGATCCGTGGGTAGATTTTACGAGTAGAGTATCCCCTGCTGCTGACGGTGATACTGTTTTTGTTGAAATGAAGGCTTTTTATTATCAAATCGGAAGCGGTGCGAATAGTAGTTGGTTGCCTCAATCCCCTGGAACTCAACGAAAGTTTAATTTTTCGCTCCATTTAGAAAATAAAAATGCAGTACCTACAACCGAAATAGCAAATAAAGAGTATCCTATAAAGATATACCCCAATCCCACTACAGGAGTTCTATCCTTAGCGTTTCAAGGAGTCCCCCTTGTAAAGCCACTACAAGCTACCTTTTTTGATATTACAGGACGACTTGTTCATAAAGAGGAATTAAAAAATACAGAGCAAAGTGTTTTCACTCTAAACATTCAATCCTTGGCGCAAGGTACTTATCTGCTTCGTTTAGATGGTATGGATACACCACCATCCTATTATAAAATCGTTAAACTTTAATTATTAACCGATATTGTTATTGGCTCTCGCAGTCAATAACGATTTTTTTATTTATCATTATGAGGTGTTTGATTTTAGTATGGATTAGCATCCTCTTTTCTATGTGTCAACATAAAAATACATTGGATAGCCCTATGACAAAAGTGATTACGATAAAGGATATCAATTATTCTACGGCTCCATTGGATTGTGGTGCCTGTCAACCCTTACCCCAGCCTGTCGGGGGCAATAAAGGAGCATCCTATACCAATCAAACGGCTGCGTTTTTAGGATTAACAATAAACCCTAATAACAGTAATGAAATCGTTTACACTCGTGTAATTGATTTTATTAACAAAGTCTATTATTTTAATTTGAAAACAAAAGTGCATCAACTCCTGTATTCAGGGTATATCTATGGCACTCCTCGTTGGCATTCGACAGGATGGCTCTTATTGGCTACCTACGATACCCTTCTCAACGAACGATGCCTGTACAAAGTCAAGCCAACCGAAGGAATCCTTCATCTTCTGGGACACTATGACACTGAAACAGGAGCTACTTGGAATGACACAGGTGATAAAGTTGCATTCTATCCTTATAAGAAACGGGGCACCTTATACATCATAGATGCCCAAACAGGTGCATTCATTGATTCGGTTTTAAATATTCCTGCGTTTTACTCCTTTTTTGACTGGACGAAGCCCAATCTATTGACAAGACAATCGGGGAGTGGCAGTATTGTGACCCACCATTTGCTCCACCAAACTCAAGCTTTAATTTTCGAAGGGCAAGGAACCCCTGGCGGTTTTACATGGTTGGACGATGACAAATCCATGATTGTTTCAACGGCTACAGGTCTCTATATTACCAATACGGAAACCCAACAGACCAAGAAACTCAAATGTGCTTGCCAATCCTTAGATTATTCGTATCCTGTTTATGGCAGACAGCATTTTAAAATATATGCCATTCGGCAAACATTAATGATTGGAAACCCGCCGCGTAATAATACAAACATTCAGGTTTACAATGATTTAGTTCAAATGAATTTGGATGGCAGCGAAGAACGAGTCATCGAATTGCCGCAATAAACCCAATTTGGCGGATAATAATATTTAAAAAAACTGTCAAGAACAAAAGCACTGCGCGGCAACCCCTCGCAAACCCCACCCGCAAAGCTCGACTGCGGGGCGATGTGTCAGTGCCACCGTTTCGCAACAATATTTTATATATACATAATATAGAACTCGCTTTTAATTAGAGCGTTGTGGAAGGTTTGTAGCTTTTCGTATGGTCAAGCTGGGTTTGTACGAATGGAATTTGGAGCGGATGCATTGCAAAGTTCACTCCTTCGAATCGAAATTGAGGGCGTATATGTCCTGCAAAAGTTCGTCATCCAAATCGAAATGGGGAGAAATAGGTCTTACAACAGGTACTTATCCGATTTCATCTAATGTCATTTAAAAACGTTCTTATTTTTGCACGAATAAAACCGAAACAAAAATCTATTTCTATTTTTTATCAAAATACCGTTTTATGACTCGTTTTTTCAGTTTGGAAGCACACCCCTTGAAAGGGATAATCGTTGCTTTTTGGTTTGGTTTATCGTTCCCATTGTGTGGGCAAACGGCTGCCGATATTGCAGAAATGCCTCGTAGAGCCATCGGCTTGAGTAAAGGCGATTCTTCTATTGCTCGACAAGGATTGCAATCCATTCCCAAAGATAAGTATGGGTATCTTGCGATTCATGGCGAAGGCAGTGCATTCAAGATTGTGGAAGGCAATACGTGGAAAACAATTAGCCACAAATCGTTAGCAAAGTGGATTGCTGACAATCGTACATATGACACTCTCACGCTTGTTTTGTTATCTTGCAGTGATACGACTTCGACTCAACTTCTGGCAAATCAATTAATTCACTACGATACCACGGCGACTCCCAAAAGGAAACCACGCAAAATCATCGGCTGGGATAATGAAGTCGAACTTTATGCGAATGGTTATGTAGATGGTTATGGATTTTGTAGACTCTTTTCGCCTAAGGTGGCAAGTGCTTCCCAAAATCCACCAGCTCAACTTTTAGCAGAGGCTCTAATTCCTCATGGGTCAAAGATACTGCCCGATGAAACGACGGATTATGTAGTGTTATGCAAAAACGCTCCTGAACGCGATTTCATTTTAGCATTAACAGGTACTCAGGTGACGACAAAACAAACTTTGGAACCCAATTACCTTGACAACTTAGCTGTCGACTGGCGTAAATTCAAGGTCGATTTTGTGAAGAAATATCTTGAAAACAGCACCATCATTAAACCGACAGGTGTTGCGAAGCCTATAGTACGATTGTTCAAATAGACTCCATTTTAAAAGGCTGGCTCACCTTAAATTGGTGTCAGTAAAAGCTATCTAATTTTTTGATAATCAAGTAGTTAGATAGCTTTTTTTGGAAAAAGCTATCTAATTAAGATTAATTTCATTAACTAATAAGTCTTCTAATTTATCTAATTTATTTAAATTAAAAATAATCT
>JBEEMZ010000303.1:0-5729 GCA_041192405.1 Bacteroidota bacterium
CGGAATCCTGCGACGATTGCGGATAACGTCGGTGATAATGTAGGTGACGTAGCGGGTATGGGTGCGGATTTATTTGGTTCGTATGTAGCTACCGTATTGGCATCTATGGTATTGGGTAATTATTTGATTGGTGATAACAAAGGTTTTACAGACGGTTTTGGCGGACTTGGTCCCATTTTATTACCTGTTTTGATTGCAGGTTTAGGAATTCTTTTCTCTATTGCAGGGTCATTTTTGGTAAAAGTGGGTGACAATGATATTTCCATTGATGGGGTTCAAAATGCTTTGAACAAAGGCAACTGGATTAGTATTCTTTTGACAGGTATATCTTCTTATTTTGTGATTCACTGGATGTTACCTGCCAAATTTAATATGTCTTTCTTTGGCGAAGGGGTTAGAGAAGTTACGCCATTAAATGTATTTACATCTGTTTTATTTGGTTTAGTGGTTGGTGCATTGATTTCTATGTTGACTGAATATTATACGGGTATGGGCAAAAAACCCGTACTTGATATTATCAAAAGTTCTTCTACGGGTGCGGCAACAAATATTATTGCAGGTTTGGGTGTTGGTATGATGTCAACGGCTTATCCGATTTTATTGTTTGCAGCAGCAATTTGGGGAGCGTATTTCTTCTCAGGTTTCTACGGTGTAGGGATTGCAGCGTCTGCGATGATGGCAACAACGGCGATGCAATTAGCGATTGACGCATTCGGACCGATTGCGGATAACGCAGGTGGTATCGCTGAAATGAGCGAATTGCCCAAAGAAGTGCGCGAGAGAACGGATATTTTGGACTCTGTTGGTAACACAACGGCGGCGATTGGTAAAGGTTTTGCGATTGCATCTGCGGCATTGACGGCATTAGGTTTGTTTGCGGCTTATGTTAAATTCACTCATATTAATGGTATCAATATTTTTAAAGCGGATGTTTTAGCTGCTTTATTTATTGGTGGTATGATTCCTGTCGTGTTCTCGGCGTTGGCGATGAACGCGGTTGGACGTGCTGCAATGGACATGGTGAATGAAGTGCGTCGTCAATTCCGCGAAATTCCGGGCATTATGGACGGTACAGGCATGCCTGAATACGCAAAATGTGTAGATATTTCGACTCAAGCGGCTTTGCGTGAAATGATGTTGCCAGGGGCGATTACGATTATTACACCGATTTTAGTTGGATTCATCATGGGCGCGGAAGCGTTAGGCGCGTATATGGCGGGCGTAACGGTTTCAGGCGTAATGTGGGCGATTTTCCAATCAAATGCAGGTGGTGCATGGGATAATGCAAAAAAATCTTTTGAAAAAGGCGTTGAAATTGACGGCAAAAAGTATTTTAAAGGTTCGGATCCACATAAAGCGGCTGTTGTAGGCGATACCGTAGGGGACCCGTTCAAAGATACTTCTGGTCCTTCCATGAATATTTTGATTAAATTGACTTGCTTGGTCGGTTTGGCGATTGCGCCGATTTTGGGTGAAAAAATAGCGAAAGGACACTCCTCTATTGGAGTGAAACCCGCGATTCAATCTGAAAAACCTGCACCCGCAAAAACGATGACTACTTTGGAAATCGCTCCAAGTACACGCTAACCACGAAACAGATACTTTTTGAAATACGAAGACAACGGTGCAGCAGCTTTATTGCTCTTGCGCCGTTTTTTATTCGTGAAAAATTAGTGAAATTCGTAGCTTTTTTGCAACTTTTTAACTCAAAATCACATCATTAAAGCATAGAAACTATAAAAATCAACATTTACAGCAAAAAAATTACGCCTATTAACAAAAAAAATGCAAAAATAGTGGCGTGACTTCCAAAAATTGGGTAGATTTGTAGCATCAAAGCCAGAATAAAATACAATAAATGAAAAAAATTAACTTTAAAACCGTTTTAATGACGGGACTTGTCATTGTAAGTTTTATCTCTTTTGCTTACGTCAATGCGGACGTATCTTGCAAAATGTTAGCTTCCTCGGGATTCAGTCTGCCTTCTGTGGAACAATTGCCCGATGAAAAAACGCAATTACCAGATGTTGAATTGGGTAAGCAACTCTTGATTTTTGTCAAAAAAATGTTATCCTTGTATTTCTAAAACACGCACTATTTACTTAAAGCATTGGTAATCAATTTATTGCAATGAACAAATATAGAAGATGACATCCACAAAATAGGTCGCATCGTGCTTTTTCACGGTGCGACCTATTTCGTTAATGAAGTTAACTAAATGGTTGAAAATAAAAAAAAGCCTCATCCGCGACACGGAAAGGCTTCCCAACAAAAAAGCATGAAAAAATTTTACTAACCAATCTTGATGTATCTTCATAAGTCCGAAAACCTTGCCAATAATTGAATTTGGCACTTTTTTCAGTATTTTTTTTTCAAATTTTTTTAGATTTTATTTAATAAGAACTGAATTTTGTTACAACAATGCATTTGCAGCTTATAGCACCAAATATGGCAAAAGGAGCACTTCGGAGGAGGATATCGTGTATATTATCATCCATCGTTCTATCGGGTTTTGGCAGCAAAAACTGTAAGTTATAATAATTTTCTTATTTCATTAATTCCAATGCAAAGTAAAGCCTTTTTTTGATTCAAAGCAAGTGCTAAGACAAAAAAAATGCGTTTTTTTGAAAAAAAAAACAAAATATTCAATATTATTGTGAAGTGTTCACAGTATTTTGTTTGGTTTAACACTAATTTTTGCCTTTTTTGACACAAAAAATAGTATCATCAAATAATATACCGTTTTTTAGGCGCGTTATAATCACCTAAAAAACGTATATTATTTTTACAATTTTATTAAAATATTATTTTGATAAAATATATTTAAATAAAATATTCTTTGGGAGCTGTCAATGTTAATTTATCGGTTGAAGACAGTCTTTGATGCAATGCTTTGGTTTTTGGCAACTCATATTCGTAAAAATAGCGCATTGTATGAATCTTACTTTCGTAAAAAATTTTATCATCGCCCACCACGCCATGATGCAACGCCTCATCCGCAACAACCGCTTGTTTCAACCAAATCCATGCAATCGTAACCAAACTAAAATATTCTAAATATAAAGTTGCATCAGCTAATAAAGTTTCTGCGCCATGTTCCTGCCCCATTTTCATCAATTGTTGCGTTACATCTTGCAGTTTTTGCGCGACAGCACCCAATTGACGACCTGCCTTCTGAACCTGTTTTGAAGCATTTTCAGAAAGCGAAATGGTATTAATCAATTCATTTCCAAAGAGTTGTACCGCTTTTCCTTTTTCGATAAACACTTTTCTACCCAATAAATCCAAGCCATGAATCCCCGTCGTACCTTCGTAAATCGCATTCACGCGAATATCCCGATAAATTTGTTCCACAGGAAAATCATCGCAATACCCCGCGCCGCCAAGCACTTGCATCGCCTGACTGACCGACACAACACCATATTCCGATGGAAAACTTTTTGCAATCGGCGTTAACAATTCTAATAATAGAAAGGCGTGATGTTTTTCATCGCCAACGGCAACTCTTTCCAAATCTGCGTAGTAACTGCACTGCATCAATAACGCAATCGAACCTTCTACAACTGATTTTTGAAATAATAACATGCGTCTTACATCTGCATGTTCAATGATTGGAATTTGTGGTTTAGTAGCATCTTTATTGCTCGGAAGCCGACCTTGAGGACGCTCCTTTGCGTACTTCAACGACGCATAATACGCCGCAGAAGCTGCCGCCGCCGCCACGAGTCCTGTGCCAATCCGCGCTTCATTCATCATTTGAAACATATAGTTTAAACCTTTGTGCGGCTCGCCTACTAAGTAACCATGACAATCTTCTTTTTCACCATACATAAGGTGCGCTGCTGTATAACCTTTCTGCCCCATCTTGCCGTAAATCCCTGCGGTAATCACATCATTTGAAACAAATTGATTGTTTTCGGAACGATATTTTGGAACGACGAATAACGAAATCCCTTTTGTACCCACAGGCGCACCTTTGATTCTTGCTAACAATAAATGCACGAAATTATCAGACGCACTATGATCTCCGCCTGATATAAATATTTTTTGTCCTTTGATACGATAAGTGTCTGCGGTCGTAGTCGGTTCTGCGGTCGAGGTGATGTCTGTGAGTGAGCTGCCCGCTTGTGGTTCGGTCAAAGCCATTGTGCCTTGCCATTCGCCTGAGTGCATTTTAGGAACAAATTGTTCTTTCAACGCGTCTGAACCAAAACTTAATATCAAATTAGCGGCTCCTTGCGTCAAAAAAGGATAGCAAGCATTCACATTTGCCGCGTAAAAAGTAAATAATCCCGAATATAATAGCGTTAACGGCATATTCATCCCGCCATATTGCGGGTCTGCATGTGCGCCAATCCAACCACCTTCGGCAATAGATTGAATAATCACTTTTAATTGAGGATGCGTTGTGACAATTCCATTCACGCAAACCGCTTTTTTTCGATCCATTTCCATGTAAAATGGAAAAAGATGTTGATCCGCAATTTGCAATGCTGCATCAAGCAATGGTTCAATAGTATCTTTATCGTAATCTATATAGCGTTCAAAACGAGTCAATTGCTGCATTTTGAGCATTTCTAATAATACAAAACGAAGGTTTCGAGAACTCAGATATTGTGGTAACATAAAAGATTGGAGAGTTTTTTTTACAAATTTAAGTTAAAAACATATTAAAAAAGCAAAGATAATATCAAAATTGTTTTTCTGAACCCATTTTTTTCAGAATCATAAATAATTCAGTCCCTTGCCGCTTTGTAAATGAATTGTTACAACGCTCAAACGTTTGAATTTTAAACAACTCTTTAAAAAGGATTAAATAGTCCGCCTTGAAACCGCCATGAGGTGGATTTTTTTCAAACATCATATCAAATAATAAACCCACTAATTTTCCATTGGGAATCAATAAGTTGTGCATTTTTTGAACGTATTGAGGACGCAAAAATGGGTCTAAAGCACAAAAAAAAGTTTGTTCTAAAATCAAGTCATATTCACCTTGATGTTCAAAAAAGTCACCAAGCACTACTTTGATAGCAGGTTTCTGTTCAAATCGTTGTTTTAAATTTTCCACAACCGTCGGTGCAATGTCTATCAATGTGATATTTGTAAAACCTTGTTCAAACAAGTAGGCTGCCTCATGCGCATTCCCACATCCTGGAATGAGGATGCGTAAATCTTTATTTTTTAACTGATGTAGATAACTTTTTAGGGGCGGCGAAACTTGTCTTAAATCCCAACCCGTATCGTATTGTTGATAACGGTCGTCCCAATAAGATTGATTTAACTTTATTTCATTCATATTTTCCTATTTTTCATGTGGAAAGAAGTGCAAATTTAGGAAAAAATGCAAGAAAAGAACGTTTCAGGAAGTAGAAATGCTAAATCAGCCGTTCGTATTTTGGGTTATAGAAGGATTCATTCAAACCATTCCCAATAAAAGCGGTAAAATTGCAATTTTCAAACCCTTTTATTTGGTAAAAAGTGTTTAAATCTCGATCGGGGAACGGATTTTGAATCCTTTTTGTGAAATTTTATTGGGTCAATTAGCTTTAAACAGAACGAAGATAAAAGAATGCAATTTGGCATTTAAATTTAAATATTTAATTTTGAAAATAAATTTAAATTCAATTAAAAAAATGGTTTGTTACCAAAATTTTATTTGGCGTTCTTTTTAAGATTGTCAGTTTCATAACTGGACTTAAAAAAAAATGTGCGTCAAGTAGCTACTTGAC
>JBEEMZ010000304.1:0-5726 GCA_041192405.1 Bacteroidota bacterium
TCTGCAAAAAAAATCAAAAATCAAAATCAGCTCTCTCCAGCCCCCTCTTCTTCTGGCGTTAAAATACTTTTTCACTGCTCACCTACTGAGTTAGTTAAATCATTGGTTATTAATGACTTAACTAACTCAGGGTGAACGAAAAGTCGTTTTTAAAAGATGTTTTCTTGAAATAAGGTTCGGAAAATTGGAACTTTTCCGAACCTTAAGACGCAACTTTAATGAATTGATTGCGCTTCAGTTTCGGAAAATTGAAAAGGTTCCAAAACTGATTTAAAAAAGAATTTTAGATTCTTTGAAAAACAGTTTCTAAAAATGACTTTTCGTTCACCCTGTAACGAACTATCTAACTACTCAATGTACTCATCTCCTGTGCTGATTTAGGCATTTGCAAGATATGTTCTAAAGCGTTTTCGGGTTTCAGCAACGTAAAATAAAAGGTGCTACCCGATGAACCATCCGATTCAACGCCAATCTTACCCCGATGCAATTGTACAATTTTTCGACAAACGGAAAGTCCCATGCCATTTCCATCATAATTGACTTTATCTAAACGGGTGAAAATACTAAAAATCTTTTTTTGGTACGCAGGCGCAATCCCAATGCCATTGTCCGTCACTAAAATCGTCCATTCATGATCACTTTCAATCACTCGAACATAAATCTCTGGAACGACATGCTCTTTACGAAATTTAATGGCGTTTTCAAAAAGACTTTGAAATAATTGCTCCATATAAAAAGGATAACAATGAAGAATTATATTTTCATTATCATAATGTATAATAGCTTTATTTTCAATGATTCGATGTTTCAATGCCAACATAGCTCCTTGAATTATCTTTGGCAAAGCAGCATATTCAAGGTCGCGGTCGCGCTTTTCAATATTGATATAGGTACTCAATTCACTTAATAAATTATTCATGCGTTCCGCGTTAGAAGACACAAAATGTAAAAATTCTTGCCCACTTTTATCTAACTGATTTTGATACCGCCGACTTAATAAGTTGCTGAAACTCACCACATTACGCAATGGCTCTTTCAAATCATGCACCGTTATAAAAGCATATTCACGCAATTCTTCATTGTTTTTTTGCAAATCTTCCATTAAAATTTTTAAATCGCGTTCATGCTCCATCGCTTGCGTTACATCCACCCCGAAACCAAATAAAAGTTGGAAATCACCATTCAAAAAATAAGGTTTCATAATGCGCATCATATAAGCGACGGAACCATCAGGCTTCAAATGACGGTCAATCCATTCAGTCGTTTTTTTTTCATCTACACACTTTTGATAATTTTCCCATCGTTTTTGCGCCAAAACAGGGCTCATATTTTTATATTTGCAATAATCAAAATCCGTTTTTCCAATCATCCAAGTCCTTAAATGAGGGTCTTTAAAAATTTTAGGGTTGATATACTGATACCGCCATTCCTTATCTAAAACAATAAATTCAAAGGGCAGTTTTTCAATAATCGCCTCATAGAAGCCAATCCCAAAAGTCAACACATCTGAAATGTTTTTTTGTAGGAAACAAAGCCATCCTTGCTCAGGTAAACGCATCAATTTGAGTTTCAAATCCGTGAAACTATCCGTTTTGAGCCTAAATTGAGCGACGAAAACGACTTCATTATCCGCTTCATCTAAGGTCGTAAAATGCTCACTCCAACGCACACGGTCTATTTCTGACAGAAAGTCAGTTAAAAAGTAAGGTTGAGTTACTTCATCATTCCATTGCAAAAACGTTTTGGCTCTGTTATTGGCTTGTAAAATTTTGTAATCATTGGTAGAAAGAATCAATAAAGCATCTCCAGAACGATGCAACAAAGATTGAATAAAAGTTTCATCAAAAGTCATGTTGGCATTTCGGATTGAAATCGGTCGTAAAATAGGAATTCTAAGTTTTGTTACTTATTTCAAGAACAATGCCAGAAGTTTTCTCTATTTTAAACTCCCTGCCGCAGCCCCTAATGCATCCAAAACTTCCTCATAATCAATGTATTCAAAAGATGGAATAATAATATGTGCATCTTCCAACGCATCATTATTTGTACCCACACCGACCGTATAGAATCCTCCATTCAAAGCCGCCTCAATGCCTTTTTCAGCATCTTCAAAGACAATACAATGTTTTGGCAACAACTCAACTGCCTCCGCACCTTTCAAAAAAACTTCTGGATCTGGCTTACTTTTCGTGGTTTTATTCCCATCAATCACCACATCAAAAAACGGCAATAACCCAATTTTCTCTAAAATAAACCCTGCATTTTTACTCGCAGACCCTAAAACAACTTTAATTTGTTTTTTTTTCAATCGTTTTATGAAACGATGTACGCCAGGTAAGATTTCATCTGAGCCCATTTTTTCAATAAACTCCAGATACCAATCGTTTTTCTGTTGAGCAAGGATGATTTTTTGCTCCTCCTCTACTGTTTTGCCGCCCCATTCCAATATCAAATTGAGGGATTCAATACGACTCACCCCTTTGAGTTTCTCATTGTCTTCTTCTGAAAAATCAAAACCTAATTCATTAGCGAGTCGTCGCCATGCTTTAAAATGGTATTTGGCGGTATCCACAATCACACCATCCAAATCGAAAATGCACGCTTTAATTTTATTCATTGTTGTAATCAAGTAACGTAAAGTGCCAAATTGTTCGCAATAAGGTTGATTCGAGTTCGGCGGAGTTACCACCAAAAAACGCGTAAAGATAGGATGTACAATCTATTTTTAGATGTTTTTGATTTATTTTTTTTAAGATGGTTGTATAAATTGTGTAAAAAGCGACATTTTAAAAAATTTATGCTTCTTAAAAATAGTTAAACGAATCCTTAGAAAAATAGAAATGGGGCTAATTGAGTCATGTATTATCCTTGTTATCACGTTTTTGGGTTATAACAAGGATAATACATCACGCCATCACCCCATTTGAATTATTGAACGTACTTACTCCAATTAACCGATGCGTTTACGTTTTCTCCGATTTTTTTGCCACAACTTAAACCACTTTTATTATCTTGTGGGTAATGAATCCCACCATAAAAGCGAGAATCGGCACATTCTTGCGCCATGTGTTCAAACGATTCAAACGTTCTCGCGTTCAAACCCAAAGCAGCTTGCGATCTATCCGTGAATGAATAAGCAGCATTTCCAAAAAGAGAAGCAAAAATTTGAGCTGCCGCAGCCGATTCAGAGGCATGACCTGACGTATAAGCTGGAAAAGGAGGCGTTCCAAGCAACGTTGCAAAATTGGGGTCAATATGACGCTTAATATAGGTGACGGGGCGCAACAAATTGTATTTAAATTTAGTGCGCCAACAAGCAATAAACGCATCATTTTCCGCCAAACCTAATTTCGCATAAGCAACCGCACATTTATCTAATCGCGCTTGCCCGTCTGCCAACAATTGAGTCAAAATATTGAACGAATGTCCCGCAGGCGTGAACGTTTTAACAGGATCATCTGACCAAAATTTAGCAATTTCTATTTGGGTTGCCGTATTACTTTTACTTTGATGACTCACCAGTTTGGCTTCCTTCCAAAAAGCAGAAGTCGTGTCCAATGAATACGGAATCATCGCAGGCACTAAAGTTTCATCCAAATTTTTAGTCAAAAAAGGGCGGTTTGTCCCCCATTTTGGACTCAGTGGCGTAGTTACCGCGCCTGTTGGAACCCATTTATCCGCACCAGTCTCTGGTGTAAACGGCAATTGAAAGGGGTCGAGATACGCTTGATGCCCTTTATCTGTTTTGGAGTATTCATAAATTGCTTTTGCAATCAAAACCCCAAATTCAATCGAATTCACAAGATCACCTGAATTTGGCGCATTTTTAAACCGTTCAAGATTCAAACGCTCTGTATCGTCAATCAATTTAACATTCTCAGCCGTCATTTTGATTTCAAACAAACGACGCAAAATTTCAGCCATCGCACTATTGGCAACAATAGCCCAGTTGTAAGCAACATTTTCTTTGGGTTTTGGCATATCTGCTCCATTTAAACCATTAATTTGCCCTGCTAACGATTGACCATTGCCCGCATACATACCATGCACAACCGATTCGTGCAACGTAAGCCCCGCATAACCCAAAGCACGAGCCGCCTGTGGTGGGAAGAAACCAGGTGTTTCTTTGATAAGTTTTGTTTCAACATTGAACCAATAGCGTGCAAAATCGCCACTATATTCAAAAGCATATTTACCTGTTACAGTTGCATCGTCTTTTCGACAACCAACTAAAAACATAGCTAAAGCCATGCTGCTCGAAACCAAGATCCGTGTAATATTTCTCATAAAATAAATGGTTATAGTATGGTTGAATACAAAATATAAATATAATATTTTAAAATATCACAAAATATCATTTTATTTTTTAATATTTTACAATATTTTACCCTAAAAACGGTATATAGAGTTAGTTCAATTTTTATTCCAATTTTCAATCGAAAATTTGTCCATAAAATTTGATAATAAAATACATTTTTATTTAAAGTATGTAAATGTTGTGTTTATGATGCAAAAAGGTATTAAAATCCAATAATGCCATCATTTTAGATGCTTTTTTTGAAACAAAAAAAAAATGACAATTTTTTTTACTAAAAATTCGTTAGTTATTTATAATTTTCCGTCATAATTGGAAAAAACAAATCAGCAATCCGCGCAACCATCACATAATTATTAAATTATCATGCAACGTCGTGAATTTATCCGCCAATCGGCACTATTAGCTGCAGGAACGTCCTTAATGCCTTCGGCATTAAATGCTTTTTCGTCCATCGGACCCAAAACCAAACCCAAACCTATCGGGGTGCAGCTTTGGAGTTGTAAAGACGAAATGAAAGACGATGCCGCAGGCACTTTGAAACAAATCGCTAAAATCGGCTATGATTATGTCGAAGGCGCAGGTTACAAAGATGGCAAAATGTATGATATGAAGCCTACCGAATTCAAAAAACTCTTGAAAGAGCATCAATTGAAAATGCCATCGGGTCATGCTCCATTCAAACCTTCTTTTTACAACAAGGATAAAAATACATTCACAGATGAATGGAAAATTACAGTTGAGACAGCATTAGCAACAGGTCAAAAGTACCTTATTTGTCCTTGGATGGATGAAGGAGACCGCAAAACGTTGGATGCGGTCAAACGCGTTGCGGAAGCATTGAATAAAGCGGGAGAATATTGTAATGCACAAAATATTAAATTTGGCTACCATAACCACGAGTTTGAGTT
Source organism: Bacteroidota bacterium (assembly GCA_041192405.1). Taxonomy (GTDB): domain Bacteria; phylum Bacteroidota; class Bacteroidia; order Chitinophagales; family Saprospiraceae; genus JAAFJT01. The sequence continues at coordinate 5,227 of JBEEMZ010000304.1, forward strand.
CAAAAAAGTGGAAGATCAAGTCATTTATGATGTTTTGTTGAAGGAAACCATGCCAGAAAATGTTACATTTCAAATGGATCTTGCATGGGTCACTTATGCGAAAGGCAAACCAGTGGATTGGTTTAAACGCTATCCAGGTCGTTTTGAATTATGCCATGTGAAAGATTTAGCGGACGAAGGTGAAAAAGATTCTTGTATTGTGGGTGACGGCGTGATAGATTTTGCCGAAATCATTAAAAGCAAGAGTGTTGCAGGTTTAAAAATGTATATTATTGAGTTGGAACATTACAAAAAAGATCCACTCAGTGACTTAAAAGCCTGCCACAAAAATTTTGATAAAATTTTGAATCCATAATACGATTTCGGAAGGTGGATTTCGGATTGTGGGTTTTTAATCCACCGTAATTTTTGCAAACTTCATATTTAAACAGTTGATTATCAATAATTTATTGAATTAAAACGATATAAATTGATTATCAAGAATTCTTAAAATAGAAGCC
>JBEEMZ010000305.1:0-5710 GCA_041192405.1 Bacteroidota bacterium
ATGGTTAGAAAAATAAAAAAATATGAAAAATTATTATCTGCTTGGTTGAAAACTTTTGCAGAGGAAAGAACAGATAGTGAAATGGAATATCAATCTATTAAAGATATACAAAACCATCATTATCAAGTAATTAGAACAGGGTGGTATGATGACGGATTTGTATATAATGTATTATTTCATTTTCAAATCAAAGATAATGGTAAGATTTGGATTTTAGCCAATCAAACAGATATTCCATTAGAGCCTCTTTTTGAAAAATGGCATATTCCTAAATCCGATATTGTACCCGCGTTTCATACACCAGAAGTAAGCGCTTTTGCTGGATTTGCAGTCGCTTAGAAGCCGTTGTATAAACTTATAAACCGTTGATTATCAGCAATGTGTAACTGATAATCAACGGTTTATAAGTTACTTAATCATTTTCAAAAACGTGCCAACAAACCAATTTGAATCGGACTTCACCAACACATCTAAAATACTATCCGCTTTTGACGAAAATAATTTAATATCTCGAATCGTTTTATTCAAAGCAATAGATTCTTCACTATTATCTGGTATTTTTGAATTAGAAATCTCATCTAAAACGCGTAACATCGGGTCTAATTCTCGTTTTTTGCGATGAACAATAATCTGACGAACCACTACCCACATATCTTTTTCGCCAATAAAATATTCTTTTCGGTCACCAGGTTTAAGTTCTTTATAAACTAATCCCCAATCAATCAGCGAACGAATATTAATATTGGCATTACCGCGAGAAATTTGCAATTCCTCCATAATTTCATCTGCTGATAACGCTTTGGGCGAAATCATCAATAAAGCGTGAACTTGCGCCATCGTCCGATTGATGCCCCAAACCGTGCCGAGTGCGCCCCAATTCTGTATAAATTTGTCTTTTGCTTCTTGCCATTCCATTGATTGTCAATGCTATAGATGATTAAGGAATTTGTATTATGAAAAACGTAGTACTTGTGATTTTGCAAACCGCAATACGATGAACGCGGATACGCTTTTTCCAGCAGCTATCTTTTTAATTCTTGAACTTTCAAATAATTCTGAAAGTTACAAAATACTACCCCTACAATCAATTTTTATGGATTTTTGTTTAAAAAAAAGGTGATTTAAAATGGAAAATTCTATTTTTGTTATAATTTTATGGTAAAATCACATTTTAAAGCTGTTTTCAAGTGTTTTAATCTTTGAACTGCTAATAAAATGCTTACTTTTGCTGCATCGAACGGAAGCGTTTTGCTAAATCGTTGATTATCAAATTTTTTTACATTGGCGATTCGTTTTTATCTTTGAATCTAAAAATCAACACTGTTGCAACTATGCTCGATAATACTCAAATCTCTAATGAATTACCTGCATCGAATGCAGGTTTTTTTCAAGAAACCACTGAAAAATTGTCTTTTGGGAAGCGAAACGTTTGGTTGCCATTGACACTTTCAGCCACTATGATTATTGGAATCTTAGTGGGGATGAAACTTCGCAGCGAGCCATTGATTACGAAAGCGCGCAAAACGCCTGCACCATCAACGCCCACGTCGAATGTTGACCCGACAGGAATGGGGCAGGGGCGTATTGAAGAATTATTGCGCTACATCAATGCCAAATATATTGATAAAGTGAGCGATAAAAAATTAGTGGAAGGGGCGATTAACAATTTATTGGAAGAATTGGATCCGCATTCGCACTATATTCCCGCAGGTGATATGGACGCGGTTCATGAAGATTTGGATGGAGAAATGGATGGGGTTGGGCTACAATACTTAATTGCAGATGATACTTTGATTGTAGAAACGCCACTGCCAGGGAGTCCAGCAGAATTATCTGGTTTAATGTCGGGTGATAGAATTGTTTCGATGGATGATTTTTCATTGGCGGGCGCGAAAATTGATTATAAAAGTATTGGAAATAAACTGCGGGGCAAAAAAGGAACCAAATTGCGCATTGGATATGTGCGCGAAGACGAAACTAAAATTCGTCAAACGGTCATAACGCGAGAAAAAGTATCGTCAAAAAGCATTGATGTTTTATATCCGTTGGATGAAAAAACCGTTTATTTGCGCATCAATCGTTTTAGCGGCACCACTTATAAAGAATTTATGACTGCGATGAGTAAGTTACCAGAAAATGGTAAACGGATTCAAGATATTGTTTTTGATTTACGTCAGAATCCAGGCGGTTATATGGAGCAAGCGGTTGATATTTTGTCTCAAATTTTTGATGAAAAAGACAAATTGTTGGTTTATACACAGGGTAGAACGATTCATAAAACAGAATATAAAACAACTGGGCGCAATTATTTTGATTTACAAAAAGTGGCGGTTTTGATTGATGAAGGTTCTGCATCTGCGAGTGAAATTATGGCAGGTGCGATTCAAGATTGGGATAGAGGGGTCGTGATAGGTCGTCGGTCGTTTGGCAAAGGGTTGGTTCAAGAGCAATATCCGTTGAAAGACGGTTCTGCATTGAGATTGACAGTTGCGCGGTATTTTACGCCGTCGAAAAGGTCTATTCAGAAGCCGTATAAGGGCAAAACGCGCAAAGAATATGAAGCAGAGGAGACGACTCGGGTTCAAAATGGTGAATTATCGTATGCGGATAGTATCAAATATGCAGATACAACTAAATATTTTACAGCAGGTGGGCGGATTGTACGCGGCGGGGGCGGCATTGTGCCCGATATTTTTGTGCCTATGGAATCAGTTCAACAGAGTGAATATTATCATAAATTGCGTCAATTAGTGCCAGAATTTAGTTATCGTTACGTGATTACGCATCGAAAAGAATTACAGAACACCAAATTACCTGATTTGGTGCGTTACTTTAAAATTAATGATGTTGTATTTAATGACTTTTTAGCTTTTGCAGAACGAAAACAAGTTTCAAAAGAACGTGACCAAATTAATTTAATCAAAGAGCCAATTAAAATATTGCTAAAAGCAAGAATAGCAAAGCAATATTTTGGAGAGGAGGGTTATTTTACCATTATGAATGCCGAAGATGATTGTGTGGTGCGAGCAATTCAAACTTTAAAATCGCCTGACCCATTAGGTTTGCAAAAGCATATTCAAAAAAAATAATTTGGGAATGATGAATGTTAAATACGAAATTTATTTTCATCATTCGAATTTATGGTCTAAACCCTTTCCCAATGAAAATTTATCCGAATCCTGCAACGGATAAAACTTTTATTGAATTGCAAAATGGTGGAAAACAAACTTTTATACGTGTTTTAGATAGGACAGGCAAATTATATGATGCAACTTAAAGCACCGCTGAACGCATTGAATTAAATACAAATGGATATCCAATTGAGATGTATTTAATTCAAGTTGAAGTAGCGGGTACGTTGCAAACAAAAAAAATGATTATTGAATAACGTTTTACTTTAGATGCAATCAATTTTTTTATGTTTTGATTGCGCCTATTGTTTGAGTTAATTAATTATTTTTTTGAAATTCTCAATGCCAGGGTGATACATCGTGTTTAAAACAGCGTATAAAGAGGCGTTAACGTTAGATGAAATTTTAACGAGAGGTTCTGCTTCTTCTAAAAATTCGGTAAAATCCTTCCCGTTTACGGTTGCAACTGTAAATGCCAGTACAAATTTAACCGCAGGTAATGCTTCCGCCACTAAATCATCAATAGATTTATTGCTTTTCTGAGCAGCATCTGGGCTAAACGAAATAATTTTAACATCTTTTTTCTTACCAAGCAACGTATCAATACATTTTCCAAAAACAGATATTAAAAAATATTTAAATTTAAGATTCCTAAGCAATATTAACTGTTTTTCCTCTTGTTCAATGATTATATTATGGTCTTTTTTCTCTTTTAACGCACTTCTTAACTCATCTATGGCACGGGAAATACAAAAAGCGAATAAAATGTGTCTCGCTTGAGCGTCTTTGAAAGCTAAATCAAAGACTGCATCGCTCATAAAAGCCTTATTTTTACCGCCGTTCGCCTCCGCATAATAACCACGCAAGGCTAATAAAGACTGTATCACTTGTTCAATCCCTAATTCAGAATTAGGGTCAAATCCTCTTTTAAGGGAATAACTATGTCCAAATTTTTTAAATTCTTCTACTAATGACTTCTGTTTTGGGTCTTTACTAAACTTATCCCAAGTCATTATTTTATTTTGAGTATTATTATATAAAATAATATCATCAACGGTACTTGGATCTTGGCATTTAATCAAGCGACAAAGCACTTTTACGCCTGACAAATCAATTGTACTATCCACAGAACCAATAGAACCTGTTGTTTGGGCTCCATTAATAATAGACATTCCTTTGATAGTCGTTGTTTTATTGTTTTTTTTGTAATCAAATGTTAAAATCGTAATACCATTATTAAAAACCCAAAAATTATCAGACTGTTTTTCAGCCGTATTTTTAATAATATTGTTGATAGGGCGACGTTTTGAAATGCCTAAGAATCCCCTATAATTAGCTGAAAATAATTTTTCATCATGTTTTATAAACATGTCTCTTAACCAAGAACCTGGAACGCTTAACACAGCAGCAGACCATGTGGTTCCAATTTGCTCAAATTCGATGAGTGCAGGACATTCTTCTGTACTTTCGATAAGTATAGCAGATTTTTGAATATTATACAATTCTTCTATATTTTGTAATCCTAATTCCTTCGATATTACAATGATGTCTGTCATTTTGGGAAGGCTATCTCTTAAATAACTTGCAACCGTTTTTAATTCACTTGTTACGTGAACCGATTGTGGCAAGTTATGTACATATAAAAGTTCTATCTGTTTAACCTCACCATTTTTAATCGCTTTACGAGATTCTTTAATGATTTCACGTAAAGACGCATTGGGTTTGGACTTAGAAGGTAGTTTATCTAAATCACCAACAAGCAACCAAGCGGCGGCTGTATTTAAATCGGCTGCTTTATTAGCAGGTGCTTTATCTGCCTTGCTTTTTTCAGCAAAATAACCTTGTGCTAAAATTAATCTTTCATTATCTAAATCTAATTTGATGAAATCAATTTTTCTATCATCGGGACCATCCGTCAAACATTCGGAAGCCAGCTCAGAAAAATTAGCATTATTCAAATATAATCCCATTGCCCAAATAAGATGAGCATTGCCTTCATATTTACTTTTTAAACTTATTTGCGCATTAAAAGCATTTAAATGATTCATTTTTCATCGTTTAAAGGATAATTGAATTAAAAATCGCTCAAAAATACACTTTTTTAGGATTCCATATCCTTTTGGAATTTAAAATAATCTGCTGGAATGCCGATGTCAATAAAATATTCATCTACAGCATTTTTGAAAGCGCGATACTGACCTAATGATTTTTCAAGAATTTCTTTTTCAAAAGAAAATTTTTCGGGCAAATTTTGTTTTAAAAGAAAGTCTTTTTTTATAGCATAAATGCCGCCATTAATACTGCCTTCCAAACAATATTTTTTTTCTTCAAATTGTAATATTTTATTACCCTCAGTTTGTACGATGCCATAACGGTCAAAATCAACCATTTTTTTCAATGCGATACTTAAATCAGCTTTAGTTCGATGATGAAACGTTGATAATTTTGACAAATTCACTCTCGGGATCCCGTATGGAACAGGGATTTGATGCTACTTCGATTGCTGAGTCTGGAGTAGAGAATGCGCTGATACGACTTGACCGAGATGTGTCTTATACCGGCGAGGTACTTCCAGTTGA
>JBEEMZ010000306.1:0-5616 GCA_041192405.1 Bacteroidota bacterium
ACTGCAAATTTGCAGGACGATTGAAGACGTAAAACGATTCGTTTTTGATATATGAACAATCATTTATTTGCGAACCAATAATTGACATTATGGAACACAGCACTCACATTCAACCGCGCCAACAATGGCTTCTTAATTCATCTTAAATAATTGGTAATCAATTATTTAGAATCTTGCTTGGAGTAGTATTTGGGCGAATCAGCTCATGCTATGCCTACACTGATTTGACTTTGCTTAGAAGCAGCACTTTGAGCGAATGAGCCTGTGCTATGCCTGCAATGATTTGATTTTGCTTAGAAGTATCCTTTAAGCGAATCAGCCCATGTTATGTCTCGACCGCAAAGACTTATTTTATTATTTTTTAAAACCTTGTTCTATGAATTTTAAACGAATACTTAGAAGTCCTTTTCGATGGCGGCAATTCCATTTGTTAAACTTATGCCTGTTCTGCCAAATGACGTTATGGGGACAGACGGGTTTCAAAGAGCCGTCCATGCCCTCGCCGAATGCAGCCGCTTTTGGCAAATATATGGATATTCCAGTGAGTTTGCATACGGGCGTTCCAAATATTAGTATTCCACTGCATAGCGTTTCGGTTGGAACGTTGTCATTGCCTGTTTCATTGAGTTACCATAGCTCAGGGATTCGAGTGGATGAGGTTGCGAGTAATGTTGGTTTAGGTTGGGTTTTGAACGCGGGCGGCGTGATTACGCGCACCGTGCAAGGCAAACGAGACGAAAATAATGGTTATTATACCAATCATGGTGCTGGAATTGTGGATAGTGCGATTTGCGAACAATATCCCAATTTTGACTTGAATGCATCGGCATGGAACCAACCTTGCTATAAACAAACATTCCAAGAAACGTATGTGGTCAATGGGGTTCAACAGGTTCGGGATCGAGTACGGTATGGTTACTGGACTAATTACACGACTCCAGCAGGTACTGAAGTTTGCCCTCCGAATGGCATTATTTTTACGGTTGTCAGTTACGATGTACCACCACAATGCAAGCAGGCATTTACGTCTATTATGCCTGACCAAGATAACGAACCCCGAGTGGATGCAGAACCTGATTTGTTTAACTTCAATTTTGGCGGTTATTCAGGGAAGTTTGTGTTTGACAAAACGGGAAAACCGCGATTGATAGCCGCACAGGATTTGAAAATTGAGCCAGGTGCCGTGGTTTTGGGTCGGTTTCAGAGTTGGATGATTACGACTCCTGATGGGACGCGGTATCATTTTGGCAATACGACAGGGCAAAATCAAAATGCGATAGAACGGAGTGGCGCGAGTGTCGAACAAGAATCTTCAACCACTTGGTATTTAGTCAAGATCGAATCGGCAGACTTAACTCATTGGATTTCATTGGAATATGATTCAGAAGGGTATAGTTATTACCATCGGGGCACGCATAGTATCACAATTGCGCCCGCGAATGCGCCAGGACCTGTTACTTCTTTTGGTGGTGGTGGCGGTCCGAATTGTGCCTATTTGTATAATGTCGTGGATGCCCGTGTGATTCGGCGCATTACGAATTCCACGAATCATGTCGAAATGGTTTTCAATCGGGCAACGACGATTCGGACGGATGTTCAACACAGCAGTTTACAAACGGGTTCCAAAGCCTTTTCCACGATCCAAATTCGAGAAGGCGATTTTTGTAAACAGTTTCAATTGGGACAAAATTATTTCGATGCTGCGCCCGAGACCAAAGTGGGGAATGTGAACGACGAATCGGATAAAAAACGTTTAAAATTAGTTTCGGTTCAAGAGCGTTCGTGCGATGGCGCGATTACGGTACCTGCTTATCAATTTCAATACAATGAACGGGACCTTTTGCCGCGTCGCTTAAGTTTAGCGCGAGATGCTTGGGGTTATTACAATGGTGCGTTGACGAATGATGGCATGTTTCCCGATGTGATCGAACCGGGAACCAATATGCACATCGCGCCTTCGATTGCAGACCGTCGTTGCGATTCGTTTCGGATGAAACTGGGGGTTTTGGAAGCGATCCAATATCCGACGGGCGGTACAACGGAGTTAGAATATGAAGCGCATCAAGAAAACCAATATTCGACGGATGTAATCGGCGGGGTGCGCATCAAACGGATGACCTTTAAAACAGGCGCAGGGCAAATTGCCCAATCCAAGACGTACACTTACGGCAATGGCAATGTTTATGGTGGGAAAGACGTTTACACGCGGAACAATTTGAATTACGCGCTGTATGGACAACAAACTCAAAGTTACGGTTGCGTGGCGGGTGTTGTCTATACCGCAGGGCAAAATACACCGTTGCGGGCGGTTCAAGGCTATCACATTGGCTATTCGTATGCGCGAGAAAACCATTCAGATGGTTCTTCAACGGCGTTTCGGTTTCGGAATGTGAGTTCGTTGTCGCTTGGGGAGACGTTTGGGATGCAGCAATATCCTGCGGTGCCAACCACCTATGAGGTTGGAGGCGGTGAAACCTTGGCGGAGGAGCAGCTCAATAGTGCAGGGAATCTGGTCAAATCGGTGAATTACGAGTATGAAACGATTTATCTTGACACGATTATCGGAAAACGGGCGGCACAAGTGAGGACTTCTTGCGATGGCACTCGAATCGCCTTTCGCAAGTACTTTAACATCATCCACAGTCATCGGTTGAAGCAGAAAACGGAAATGATAGATGGGTTAACGACGACGACCGTTCACAATTATCGAACGGATGGCGCACATCAATTCCCGATTGAAACGATTGTAACGACGGCGGATGGCAATGTTGCTCAAACCAAAACGTATTATGCACAAGATATGACGGATTTACCGACGGTTGGAGCGATGACGGTTGGAACGATTACCGATGCGACCCGAGAGATGTTTCTGTTCAGTTATAAGATTGGGATTCCATTGAAAACGGAAACGTATTTAAAGGGCGTTTTTCAAGGCGGCAGTGTGGTGGAACACGAAGCCATGGTTTCGGGAACGCCCACCAATTTGTTGTGTACGATTCGCCCGAAACGGTATTACGCGATTCTACGAGATGGGACTCGGGATTTGAAAGTGACGGTGGATAATTATACGACGGTGGGCATGCCTTCCCAAATCACGAAAGTGGGTTTTGCTACGCCGATACAGTTTGGTTGGGACGACAAGATGCGTTTGGTCTTACGGTCTTTTGGAACGTTGACGAATCGTTATGAATATTTGGGCAATAGTAGTTTATTGAGCAAGGTGACGGATGAAAATGGTTTAAAAACCAAATTTTATTATGATGGACTTCAACGATTGACCAAAACGGAAAATCGGATGAAAGACGATGGAACGGATGTCCAAGCAACAACGATGTATGATTACCAGTATAAAGATGCCAATAACCCATTCAACCTTGTGCGCACGACGGCAACGTTTGCGAATGTAGCGAATCCGTTGGTGAGTGAATCGTATTTGGATGGTTTGGGTCGTCCTGTGGGCGGGATGAAACGCAATTACACACCGACCAATCAGCATTTGAAAAGTACGGTGACTTATGATGCTCTGGGACGGCAAGAGAAAGCGTATTTACCGTTTGAAAGTAGCGTTTTGGGTTATCAAGCGGCACCGTTTGCAACCCCTTTTGCCAAGACGGAATATGAAGCGTCTCCATTGAGTCGCCCTGTAAAGCAAATCAATGTTGATAATTCGACGATTTTAACAAGTTATGGTACCAATATCTCGAATGAAGTTCGTATCTTTGTGAGCAACAATGGCAGTATTTCGAGTACCAGTGATTATGCTCCAAATACCTTGTACAAAACGGTGATGACCGATGAAAATGGAAAACAAACGATTGTTTTCAAGGACCAATTAGGACGCGTGATTTTGACGCGCAAATTTTTAAGTGGACAAAAGGTAGATACGTATAATGTGTATGATGTTTATGGACAATTAGTTGCGGTGTTGCCTCCAGGTTCCGAAACGAATGGTGTGGTGACGAATGACTTAACGTTTCAATACAAGTACGATGTGAAAGGTCGTTTGATGGAAAAGAAGATTCCAGGTAGTGAAGCTCAGCAATTTTATTATGATGCAAGAGATTTGGTGGTTTTGACGCAAGATGGCAATATGCGGGCGGCTCAAAAGCATTTAGCAACCCAATATGATGCATTAGGACGCGTCGTCAAAACAGGTTTAATCAATGCTTCACCGACAGCGGGGCAAGATTATACAACCTTGATTTCCATTTCCGATGCCGAACGATTGACCGAATTGGAGTATTATCCGAATAAATCGTGGGTCAAACATCAAGGCGCACGCGTTTTGAAACCGAATGGCACCAGTACACCGACGGATTTTGTGTGGTCGTATGTGGAACGGCGCGATGCCTTGAATTACACGGGCAATCCGGTGTGGACGGGCAAGCAACATTTGATGTCGAACAACGTGCCGCAGCGCAAGATTGATGAAAATACAGACTGGCAAGGAGTTGATTGGTCGGTCACAGGCGTGAATGGCGCACAACAACCCACCCTTGCGATTCGTTACATGAATGGCGGCGGCGTGAGTGATGTGCGGACGTGGCAAGAGTTCTCGTATGATAACGGTATGCGGATGACCGACCAAAAATACTTGTATGCACTGAATGGCGCAGGGTTAAGCGCGCCGACGTTTACCTTGTCGAATCAAGTGTACAATTACAAAGACCAGTTGATTGAAAAAAATATTGGGTATCGGGGTGTGAATAATACCTTGCAATCCATTGATTATCAATATAATACACGCGGCTGGTTGACAGGGATTAATACTGTAGGGCTTTCAGGAGGAGCCTCTTCCTTACTCACACCCAGTATGCAAGGGACGGGCGGCATTACGAATTTGGCGATTACGCCGTTTTTAAATGCGGCATTTCAGCAACAAGTAATGGAAGCATTACCACCAATGACCGATACGAATGTGGATTTGTTTAGCCAAACGCTGACGTATGAAACACCTGACAATCGAACGGGTGCGGCATCCCAAAAGAATGGCAATATCTCCAGTACGGTCTGGCAAGTTGCAGGGCGGGATCGCCAAGCGTATGGGTTTAAGTATGATGATTTGAATCGGCTCACGGAAGCGACGTATTATGACATCATTGGAACCCAAAGTACCGTTTCGACGGATAACAAATTTAGCGAGAAACAAACGTATGATTTGCGTGGCAATATTACGACGTTGAAACGGAATGGGTTGAATGGCGGTTCTTGGACGAGCAATGGTTATACGGCTGGAACGTATGGACTCATTGATGATTTGACCTATACGTATGGTACGGGCAATCAATTGACTCAAGTACGCGATATCAGTTTATTGGATAAGGGTTTCAAATCGGTGAATAATCCCAATAGTACGCACTATACGTATGATGCCAATGGCAATCTCAAAAGCGATTTGAATAAAGGCATTCTCCTGATTGAGTATAATGTCTTGAATTTGCCGCAAGTGATTACCTTTACGAATAACCGTCAATTGCAATGGGTGTATGATGCGAGTGGTGCGAAACTGCGCAAAATGGTCCTTGAGAATGGTTCGGTGAAAGAAACCCGCGATTATGTCAATGGTGTAGAATACAAAAATCGCCTCTTGGAGCGTGTATCGCATAGCGAAGGCGC
>JBEEMZ010000307.1:0-5568 GCA_041192405.1 Bacteroidota bacterium
AATTCTTAATTTTCTTAATTTTTTTCTAATATGTAAAACAAAAAATTGTCCCTCTAAAGCCATCTCAAAAAAACGACATGGTTTTGTTTTTTTTGTTTCATTCTGTTTGTTTTTTAACGTACAATTTAGAACGCGCCAAAAATGATACCAAAAATAATAAGTTATTTACATATAATTTGAATCAATAAGTTAAAATTCAATATATTGGCTTCCAAATCCATTGAGCGAAAATGGATTTGGAAGCGTTTTTAGGATGTGATTCATCCCAATAATCCTACTGCTAAAACTTACTTATCTTCAAAACATTATGCTTTGTACCAAAATCTAACCGAATAAAATACTGTCCAGTATGCCAATTCGATGTTTCTATTGGAATTTGGTTCAAACCCGCCGTGATTTGCAACGGAATCGTAAACATTTTCCGACCTATCAAATTGTAAACGGTTGCCATACCAGTCGCCGAAATCGTCGAATTAAATTCTAAAATCGCTCTATCCTGCGTCGGATTCGGGAATAGTTGAACCGTCATTTCACTTGAAATCTCTTGCGTTTCCACTAAACGGCGTGTTCCATTCGCAAACCAGGTTCCCCAATACGCAGGCGATTTCAACACACCCGAAGCACCGCTTCCACGTAACTTATTGGAAGTCAATGTTCTTTGACCCAAAAGTGGTATTCCATTACTCTTAAAATTGAACGCCACTTTATCATCCAATTTTGAAAAAGTCGGATTCCCTAAAACATTATTCAAATAAATCGTGTCATAAACACCCGTTTCAATATTTGCGCCCCAAACTTGTATATCGCCTGTATTTCTATCAATATAGTCAAAAGCTATAATGTGTGGTGAATTTTTAGAGAACGTCGGGTTGGCAATATTCGTATTGGCGGGTAGCGAGGAAAATAATTTTTCCACCGTCCCTGCACCAAAATTACCACTTGCATTGTCCCAAGCTGCCAAAAATCCAATATCCCAATAATTGATTTCGCGCCCCGACTGCGACCGCAAACGGTTATACGCATCATAAATCACGTCTTCGCCTTCGTGATCCCAATCTAATGCATCTGCAAAAACAACATTTCCATTGCTCACGCCTTGCGTGTAAGTTGGGTTATACAATTTGAATTTTTTCCAACGTTGAAAATTATCATTATATATAAATATGGATGTATCAGCAAATTGCGAAACAGCCGCTAATTTTGAACCATCTTTTGAAATCACAACATTATCCCAATTACCGCCCCAATTGGTGAACGTTTGTTCATTTCCAACACTGCCTTGTTGCCAATTGATGGGAATATAATGAATATATCCATCCATGCCCACGAACACAATTTCATCGCCTTTGTCCGAAACACTCGGTTTACTCGTATGTTTAGTACTGCTAATTTGATACGGTGTACTTGCTTGCAACAAATAAATTTTAGAACTGTCGGGTGCCGAATATAACAACAATTGTTCACCTGGATTCACGGGCAAATCTTGTTGGTACGTCGCGCCGCCAGGGTCACCACCGCCACCAATGCCCACTTGTGCAAATGCATTTTGCGCTGCCGTCAAAATCGTCGTATTGCCAGGGTACAAATCCGCACAAGAACGCTCCACCGAAGCCCGTAAATCTTTAAAATTGGAGCGCGCCACCAAATAAGTCGTCAAAGAACGATAAAAAACTTTCTCAGCAACGCCTTTTCCAACCGCCGCATTCGTCGCAAATAAGTAATAAGCGTAATTTGTTATCCCGCTATTGATGTGAACGCCGCCATTATCTTGCGTTCCATTATATTTTTCATTCACATTTGCGGGTTGCCAACCGTTATCGCCTAAACGCGTCGCACCATTATGTGGATTGGAAAGGTCGCGCAAGGCACCCGTCGGGTAATAGCGGGTGACGACCACATCTTCGCCCATTTTCCAATCATCGCGGTCAATCATCGCCCCGAAAATATCTGCAAAAGACTCATTCATCGCGCCCGCTTCGCCTTGATATTCCAAATTTGCCGTATTTTGGACGACTCCATGTGAAATTTCATGCCCCGCAACGTCCAAAGCCTTCGCCAAAGGGGTGAAATATTGTCCGCCGTTGCCATAAAACATCGCTTCGCCATTCCAATACGCGTTATCCATGCCCGCGCCATTATCTTCCGTGACGTTCACCATCGAAATCACCGTGCCACCTTTGCCATTAATTGAATTGCGATTAAACGTATTTTTGTAATAATCGTATGCTTGTCCCGCGTTGTAATGCGCCGAAACGCCAATCGGAATCGTCGCAAAAGCCGCCACCGTCGCACCATATACATGGTCATAATTGAAACTGTTCGCATTGGGCGACGTATTGAACGCATTCAATGTCCAAACCGCGCCAACAGGTTCATCAGGCATGTGCGATTGCGTCGCACTATACATCGGACGCGAAATGTCCGCAAAATATAATCCTGCATTTACGCCCGTTCGCGGAATAGTTACTGCGTAAACACCCAAATTACGCGTTGCACCATTCGCATCCAACAAAGTTATCGTTGTCGCGCCATCCAAAGGTGGATTTTTAACGGTCGGTTCATGGTCGTGCGGCTTGTCCAAACCGCCGTGAAAATCGCAGGTATGATTGTACGAATGCAAAACTTGCCCCGTTGTCGCATCCACAAAATACTCATAACGATGCATCACATTCGCAAAAGCGGTTACATGCCATGCTAATACTTCTTCTGTGGCATCATTATTTTGATGATAAACAACTAATTCTGGACGTAATTGTTCCCCATTTATCAATTTTTTGTTTTTATCGGATAAGGTTTGAAAAGGTCTAATTTTTTGAATCGCTGAAATGACTAATGTTTTAACCATTGATTCAGAAACTGTTGGCGTTGCAATAGCTAAAGTTGGGGTTGGAAACCAACGCCCATTCATTGCCGAGATTTTGCCATTGACTTCATGAACGACGAGATTGCCATTCCAAACTTTAATTTGATTCCATTTTTGTTGGAAACGAACATGCGTTTGCCCCAACTCATCGGTCGAAACATCGGTTGCTTCAAATTCATTAACGGGATTTTCAACGCGCATCGCCTTTTTCAAACCGTCCAAATATTCCAAGCTCCGTGCCGTAATATCCGCGCCTTCAGACCGTTTAGAATAAGGAAAAGCACCTTCTAACAAGGTGGGCACGCCATTTTCCGCGCTCAAAACCCGAAATCCTAACGGAATCACCGCTAAATTCATCGGTTCGGCTAACGTTTTGCCGTGATACGATTTTGCAAAAATATGGTTAGAAATCGGCGTTCCTGTAGGAGCGCGTTGCATCGGAGGCAGCGATTCGGCATTCATGCTGCCTTCTCTTTTAACTTTTTGTTTATTTTGCGCGGTTGCAGACACGCCCCCGAATAGCAACGCCGTTAGTAAAATCGTTGTACTTCTCATTTTAGTTATGATATGATTGAAATGTAAAAAAAAATATTTTAATAGAGGCATTCACAAATAAGATTAACAAATATGATTTATAAAAATGCGCTCTCTGAACAGGTTTCCGAAACTTTTCAAGTTTCGGAAACCTACGCGAAATATAAATTGCACAAATAATTGATTATCAATGAATTAAGAATATTAATCATTCATCATTACCTAATTCAAACCTTTTCCTTTTGGCAATAATTTCAATAACGCATCATAAAAACGTTGAATATCAGCGCGTACAGGTCGGTCGGATTTGCCCCATAAAACTTTATGTTCATCCATTTTATCGTGCCGAACCGCGATATAATAATAAATATCGCCCGGCTGATTGAAAATCACGCGCCGCAAATTCAAGGAATCCAATTGAGCAAAATGCGTTTTAGCTATTTTTTTGTCAATGGTTTTAAGTCGCTGATATTGATTTGCGGCTGTTTTTTCGTACAATTGCCCATCTTCCAATAAACAAAATTCGCTGACCATGCCGCCAAATCCACCACCTGCGCCAAATCCAAGTTGGTTTTTAGGCATTTTATCAGAATTAAGTTTTTTTTGCGCACTGCAATTAAATGAAACGAGTCCTAAAAACATCCACAAATAAGGATAAAATAATCGTAATTTTTTCATAGAAATAGAAATGGTTCTGTTGATAGCGACAAATATAACATTGTTTTGGGAATTGCATCCCAAAGTTTTGTCAAAAAAAGGCGTTGCGTTTTAGACGTGAAATCCATTTTTAGTTTACATTTGCAATTATTCAAATGATATAAATTTATGGATCATCATAAAATCAAAATCGAAAAAACAGCTCATTATTATACGCATGGGCAAATTTCTACCAAAATCAAGTATTTTTGGATTGCCGCACATGGCTACGGTCAATTAGCAAGCAATTTAATTCGCAAATTCCAACATTTAGACGAAGAACATTTTGTCGTCGCGCCTGAAGGTTTGTCCAATTTTTATTGGGACACCAAAAAAGGAACCGTTGGCGCGAGTTGGCTGACGAAGCATCATCGGTTCGATGAAATCGCTGATTTCTCACGTTATTTGTGGACGATTTACAATCATTTTTTGCCACAACTACCTGATAATGTGCGAGTTATGCTATTTGGATTTTCACAAGGGGGCACCACACAAGTGCGTTGGATTTTAAATAATTATCCTAAAATGCCTCGTTTTGACCATTTAATTTTATGGGGCGGCGTATTGCCAAATGATTTGGATTATGCGCAATACCCTGATTTTAAAAAACAATCTGTTTATTTTGTTTGCGGCGATAAAGATGAATTCATTGATGCTGAAAAGTTGAAAGCGCATCAAGATTTTGCGGAAGCGTGCGGGATTTCTTTAAAAATGATTCCTTTTGAGGGCAGACATGAAGTTTTAGTGCCTGTTTTGAATCAGTTGATTCGTGAATTGTGATCTAATGGAAAAACAGATTTTTTTTGATAGAATATGTTAAATACAAAAAATACTTACCTTTGATGTATTGATTCATCGTTCATTACAAGTTATATTTAAATCTTATTCAACCTGCATTGGCAAATCGCTTTGTCATGCAGGTTTAACCATTTCTAACTATCATCATGTCCGAATTTTTAAAAAAACGACTCCTTGAAGTCCAAGAAGAATTGCAACAACTTTTTATCATGCGTGCAAATGCAGGTATTGAAACGGTTGGAAGTTATACAAACCGAATTACCTTGGTTCGTCAAGAAGAAAATCGTTTGAAGTTGGAGCTTAAAGCCCAAGAAGCGAAGCAAAATTCAACAGATCCAACTCAAATTAAAGCAATTGCCATTGATTTTGTCAGCAAAGGGCAATTCAAAGAAGCGTTGGAAACGTTAAAAACGGCTTTTCCAACTGAAAATGATCTTATTCATACGATGGGACAGTTAGCTGCTTTGGAACGAGCGCGTCGAATGAACACAATATCGAATGAAAATTATGCGGTACGGCAAGCCAATATAAGCGATGCGGTGCTGGCATTGATAGAAAATTATTGCACATAGTATTCTAAATTACACTACTGAGTTATTAAAGTTGTAATATGTTTTTTTCCCGCAGATTTCGCAGATTTTTCCGCAGATTTTCGCAGAATAGAGACTCAAAAAGAA
>JBEEMZ010000308.1:0-5544 GCA_041192405.1 Bacteroidota bacterium
TTCATACACTCGCGTCAATAAATGCTTATCACTGAATGATTTATCTTTGCATTTATCTTTTAATTTGTTGCGCGTGACGACGATGCTTTTATCCCGACCCAAATTCAATTGCAAGGTATCATTCGTATTACGCGGGTTGATATAACTTTCTCCAATATACGAATTATCAAAATAAACGCGTGCTGAACCTGCAATCAAATTCATATCTTCCCATTCCGTCACTCGCGCTATCAAAAAAGCATCCACATCTAATTTTGGAACCACCGAATACGAATATTGTGCAGGCATCGTTTTGCTTTGAATCACCACATTATGCGGTTTATTATCCGACTCAATGGTGTATTTCAACTTAATTTCGTATTCGACCCGCATCATATTTTGCGTTACGGTTGTAAAATCAGCCACACCATCTTTATCTCTTTCCATTTCTTTGGACTCATCATTCAAATCGGATGCAGGGGCGGGTTCCGCAGGAGCGCGTGGTGCCGCAGGTTTAGCTGATGGCATATTTTTATATTGTTTTTTTTTGCCTGCTTCTGCATAACCTGTTGGGGTAACTTGAAAAGTCAAATAATCAGGCGTTAAGGATGGTTTTACGTTTTTTTGGCTTGGATCGCCCGTCGAAAGTGTTAAAAGTACGTCTTTCCAATCCAAACCCGTGTTTTGATAAACGGTTGCACGATGTTTCAAATCAATATTTTGGGATTCTTTGGACGCTTTCAAATCATAAGAAGCCGTCCAACCTGCGGCATTCACGAAATAAACAATGGTTACATCCGCAAGCATCGAGCGTTCCGCCATCACCGTCACGATGACTTGCGACACAGGTTTGGTCGGATTCGTGTTTACAGGCACGCCCAAACCTGCTATCAAAGTATTTAAATGTTGAATGCGAAGGCTTAATTTATTGCGCAAGCGACCTTCTTGATAACTTTCTTTCTCCAATTTCAACAATTCATCATCAATATCCATTTGTCTTTTGCGAAGGAAATCAACGCTTTGTGTGAACAATGGCAAAGAATCTTTCTGAAAATCGCCACGCATCATTCGATTATTGTTTAAAACGGTGCGTTCGGCATTTAAAGTTTGGTTGCGATTTTGAATATCTTTGCGCCAAAATGCCAAATCTTCGAGCGAATCTTGCGCGATTTGGAGTTGATTGCGCCAAGCGACCACTTTTGGGTCATCGGATTTGACATCGGTTTTGGTTACTTCGGCATATTTAAGCCGATATTGCACGTCCATGATAATCAAATCATTTTTGCCCGACGCTTGTAACGAATTCGGTTGCAATTGCGGAGAAACATTCTCGAAGACAATATTTGTCATGCCGCTATTGACCAAAACAGCTTCTGAAGCCGATAATAAAACACCTTGTTGAAAAATCGTCGCTTTTTGGACGCTTGATTGAACGATTTTTTCGGTTGTCTGCGCTGAAAGGCTCTGGACGAAACTTGCCGCCAGCAAAATCATTATTTTTTTCATTGAAACGATTATTTAATATATATTGCTTAAATGCAAAAAACAATGAAATTGCACACAACCGTTTGATTTTTTTTCAAAGCACATCCACTTTATAATCCGCAATGCCTTTAATCGGCTTCAAAAACGAAACGCCAACACCCACAATCGGTAACTGCCGATGCCGCAACGCATCTGCATAGCGTTTATCTTTCAGATATTGCAAGGCAACATCTGCGCTTTGCTCCACTTTGAATTCAAATAAAAACACATGCGTTTTCAGAACCACAACCGTATCCATTTTTCAATCACTCGCGCCACATCATTCTGCACCAAAGCCCGTGAAATCTGCAAATGATGCAATTCCGTCACTTTCGTATGTGTGTATTCGCTCAATAAAAACCGATTAAAAGCTTGCTTAACTTCCTGATTTGGATGTTTTAAGATAAAAGTACGCTCATCCCATAAGTTATCATGCCGAATTTCTTTAATCAAACCTTTTTTTTGTATTTTTATTTAATCTATATTTTGTTTCAACTGCGTTAAATTATGGCATAGCTCCCAATAATTTCAACATCCCAATCCCAAATGCCATACCCGAAACAAATAACGTCCACGAACGTTGTTTCCATTGCATGACATTGAAGATCCAGTACGAAATGCCAAAAATGCAGGCAAGAATCACTATTTGCCCCAATTCAATGCCCAAATTGAATGATAAAAGGGGTAAAAAAAGGTTTCCTGTCATCAATTGAGAGAGTTTTTGCGAGTATGCCATGCCATGTACGAGTCCAAATAATAAGGCAAATCCATATTGCAATTGCAGCTCCGCACCGAACAAAGATTCAGAACGTTTTGTTACAAAATGATTCCGTTCTTCGGGGCGCGTGATGTTAAAAAGAGCCGTTGAAATGATAGTAGTCGGAATCATAATGCGTTCAATCAATACGTAGGGCGGCGCAATCCAGTTCATGGCACACAAAAAAAGCGTAATACAATGACCAATTGTAAAAGCTGTGATTAAAATGAGTATTTTGCGCCATGATTCGACGCGGTAGATAGCGCAAAGGGCTATCAAAAACGCTATATGGTCGCAAGCACTGCTTGAAACAATGTGGTCGAAACCCATCGAAAAATAGATATAAAATTGAGATTGCATCAATAGATTTTGGAATAATGAATGATAAATGATGAATGATGCATGATAAAGGACGAATTGTAATAAGTAATGTGCCGAAATAAGGATGATAATAGACCATTCTTATAAATTGTTGATTATCAAACCTTTGGAGGGTTTAAAACCCTCCAAAGGTTGTTATATCTCATTTTGTCCAATTACTTACTTGTAATTCATCCTTTATCATGCCTCCTTCATCATTCAGAATTCGCAAAGTTATTATTTTATAAAAAATGTGGGTACTCTTTTTAAAAATAATTTTCATCGGTTCGACGATGATTCAATTAGGTTACTGGCTAATTTTGTTTCGCAAATTGGCTTTTCATACGGAATCTGAAATGATTCCGAATAGAGCTGAGCCACCTGTTTCAGTCATTGTCTGCGCTCGGAATGAATCAAATAATTTAAATAAAAATTTGTATTCCATTTTGAATCAAGATTATATAAATTTTGAACTCATCGTTGTGAATGATAATTCAACCGATGATTCAAAGATGATATTGGAAAAAATCTGTATGGAATTTCCTCAAAAGTTGCGCATCTTAACGCTAACCGAAAAAAAAACAATCGGCAAAAAAGGAGCTTTATCCGAAGGCATTTTGGCAGCTAAAAATAATATTTTGTTGCTTACAGACGCAGATTGTACGCCTGTGAGCCCACAATGGATTAAAACAATGGTGCATGCGTTGACGGATGATAAAGATATTGTTTTAGGATACAGCCCGTATCAATCTGTGGATGGTTTTTTAAATTTGTTCATTCGATACGAAACGTTATGGACAGCCATACAATATTTATCGTTCGCGCTCGCGGGCATGCCGTACATGGGCGTAGGACGCAATTTGATGTATCGAAAAAAGTTATTTATAGAAGTCAATGGTTTTCAATTACATGAGCATATTCTTTCGGGCGATGATGATTTATTCATCAATCAAGTGGCGACGCATTCCAATACGGCTATTTGTATCCAACAAAATGCACACGTTCTATCCGAACCCAAATACGATGTCACAGATTGGGTCAAACAGAAGTCTCGGCACTTCGGAACAGGTCGTTTATACCGCCCAAAACACCAGTATTTATTAGGAATGTTAACGATTTCACAATTTTTTTACTTTGTTTCGTTTTTTTTGCTGTTTGTATTAAATTTTAGCACGATATTTGAAAATGCCCTATTCATAACGCGCACATTAATCGTTTGGTTCTTGTACGCCAAAACAATCAGGATGTTACGAGAGCAACGGATTTTAAGAAATGTAATGTGGTTAGAAGGAATGATGCCGTTGTTTTACGCTTTTTTCACACCTATCGTGATGCAGATGCCTTTATCAAAGCGGGCGGCGCATCATTGGAAGTAATCAAATTCGGATATGAATCTGGCTTCTTTGGAGGCTCACCTTTCGCGGTCATTTCGATGAAAACGTGCTGGCGAAGCTATGTCCATATCTTTTTTATTAAAATTAATTTCGGATTAAAATAATTTTACATATACGGTTCCAGAAAATTTTATTTTAAATTTTTCTTTAAAAGAACACAAAAAAATCTATATCGAAGCAAAGCCCCATTAAAATTTTTGGGAATCGTATGTCTAAGCAGTTTGACAGTCCGAAATGAGAAAACCATTTTTTGTTTAAAACAATGAGCAACAGTAAATTATCCCCAAAGGCGCAAGACGATTTTGCGCTCGTTAACGCCGCCATTGACGGCAATGAGAAAGCTTACACCTTATTGATGAGTCGCTATCGGCACTCGGTGTATCATGCGATGTTTAAAATGGTGAACAACCGCGATGACGCAGACGATTTAACCATCGAAGCGTTTGGCAAAGCGTTCCGCAAATTGCCAAGTTATGCACCCAATTATGCGTTTAGCACTTGGTTGTTTAAGATTGCGATTAACAATTGTATTGACCACATTCGCAAAAAACGCTTGCAAACGTTGTCTATTGATGACCCGATTGATGCGTATTCAGACCATGATTTTTCGCATAACATTCAATCTCATGCTCCAAATCCCGAAGAAATGATGATTCAAGAACAGAAATCTGCTATGATTCGAAAATTAATTGAGAAACTTAATGTCAAATATCGCATGATGATTGAATTGCGTTATTTTGAGGAATTGAGTTATGAGGAAATTGCCACAGAATTAAATATTCCGTTAGGCACAGTGAAGGCACAATTATTCCGCGCAAAGGAGATTTTGCATACACAACTATTGACGGACGCAGCCAAAGCGTTCACCGATGTCAAAAACAAAAAAGACACAGGAGAAATTATTGAATGATAAATGATGAATAATGAATGATGAATTTTTTCAAAAATTCATCATTCATCATTCATTAACGCCTCAATTTTATGCCTCAATCCTTTCAATATTTTGTAAATCTCAAAAATATCTTTTTTGGTGGCAACAAAAGCATCACTAAACGTATAAGTTTTGCCTGTCAAAACAATGAATCGCCACAGTTTTCCCACCACATACACGCCATAAATTGGATGATTATCTTGATTCAGTGCTTGCACGGTTATCATTGCAATTAATAATTGTCCTCTTGGATCGCCATTCGAGTCGGATTCTTTTTTATACTCATTCAAACAAAAATAAGGTTTTTTGGGATGCCGAAAACCCGTCGCTATCATACCATGCACTTTGCCGACCAACTCATAATCACCGACACTGATGGATAAGTCGCGTTCTAAAAAATAACCATATTTCTTATTACCGACTGATGTAAATTCTGTAAAAATGATAAGCGGACTTACACTACTGAGTTATTAAAGTTGTAATATGTTTTTTTCCCGCATATTTCGCAGATTTTTCCGCAGATTTTCGCAGAATAGAGACTCAAAAAGAAAATCCGCGAGAATCTGCGGGAAAATCTGCGAAATCTGCGGGGAAAAATA
>JBEEMZ010000309.1:0-5539 GCA_041192405.1 Bacteroidota bacterium
AAATTCACATCCGAAATGCGCCCTGTTTTGTACAAATCGATTAATTCTTCAATGGTGTAATCTCTCATTCGATAATCCGTCATTTTTTGCAAATGAAGAATTTGTTTTTCCACCGCGATTTGTTCGGCGATGCTTTGTTGTTTTTTAGTCATCATTGGACAATGGTTGGCATGATTTAAACTCTTTTTGGACTTTTTTTGAACTATTATTGCAACAAAGATACGGTTTTGCAATGAATTCCAAAAGATTTTTTAAGAAGCATCCTGCAAAAAGAGGGAACTGAAAACGAATCAGCGTGCTTTAAGCGTAACGGTCAGCATCCAGTTTTTCAAGCTTGTAGGCTTGTTAAGATTCTTTGAAGGGAATGCCTCTTGAAAGCCTGCAATCCTACAATCCTGAAAAGCTAGATGCTGACAGTTGCCCTATTTATTTTGGGGAATCGTGTGATTCATTTTTTGTATTTTTTGAATATAATTGCAACTCATTGATTATCAATCAAAAACAAACAACTAAAAAAAATAATTTGTATTATGCAAATCAAAATGGATACGATACGGTTATTCGGAGGCGATTGAATTCTATCTGAAAGGGATTGCTTTTAAAACAAATAGTATTGAAATTAGTTATAGCAGCTGACCACAAGTTTTTTAGAAAAAACTTGGTTTTGAATTCAAAAAGTCTTATCTTTGCACTATAAAATCAAAAAATCTATGAGAAAAAGACGTACTCGGCAACATCTTATAGAGGATTTAGGCTTTAATCATGTGGAAAGGCAAATCCTCTATGCTAATTATACTGTCCAGCGTTATGAACGCAATGATTATGGCTATGATGGCATTATCCACACGTTTAATGATCAAGGCGAAATTGAAAGTTTCATGATTCATTTTCAATTAAAATCAACAGACCATCTTCAATGGACTGAGGACAAAAAAAATGTTAAATTTGACTTATCTAAACAAGATTTAGAACTTTGGCTTCTCAGTTCCTTAGTAATGTTACTGGTTTTGTATGATGCCGTCGAAGAAAAAGCTTATTTTTTGGATTTGCAAGCCTATTTTGCCTCCAAACGGATTGCGTTGACGAGCGTAAAAAAATGGATACGAATTCAAATCCCGATAGAAAATCTTTTTTCATCTCCTAATATTCAATCTTTTTATCATTCAAAAAAATAAAAGCAATGGAAAAAGTCAGAGTTTACAATGAATTAGAAGCCACTTATGGAGAATTAGCGCAAATGTTGTTGCAATTAGGCTATAAAGATACTTCCAATGGCACTTTTTTTCGGTTTGTTTATCGAAAACGAAAATCAATCATTCAATTGCCTTGGAGAGCCGCCACCGATATTGTGGTTAAAGCCAATTTAGCGGCGTTCTCGTATTTGCTTTATATGCAGGGCATTATTGCGGAACGGGATGACCTTGCGAAAGGAATTGAAAAAAATCGTTTCCTAAACGAAAAAAAAGCAACGCCTCTTATCGCATAAACTTTCATTGCAATCTATTGATTATCAATGAGTTAAAGGTGGGCAAGGTTGCAATCTTGCCGACCTTATTTAGAATTTTTTTCAAAAGGGATGGCATGGAGTGTTAAAAAAGTACCATCCAAATGATTAAAATCAGCATCGCTTGTCAACAACGGAATATTGAGTAACGAAGCTGTTGCCGCAATCCACAAATCATTTTTACCCATATTTCGGGCAGACATCGAAAGCGGTTTGCCTATCAATTTCCCTTGACTAAACACATCGATATCCGCATATCGCTGTACCAAATCCATCGAATCTATGGGAATAACAGCGATTTCGTTTAAAATGGCTGTTAAAATTTGCCAACGACTTGCGCCCCATTGATGCCGAATCGCGATTGCGTAAAGTTCGGCAACCGTTGCAATGGATATAAATGCAATATTGGGCGGACTCAAAGGCGCGTAAAGACGGTCAATCACTTGAGTGCGATTCGTTTCGCCGCGCAAATAATACATTAGTATGTTTGTATCTAAAACAAATTTTTTCATCTTAGGCTTTTAAATCCGCTAATAAGGTTTCAATGGGTTGTTCTATATTTAATTGAAGGAAAAGCGCGTCTAATCGCGCTCGATTGACCCCTGTTTTGAAATGAGGTTTAATGAAATCGTCCGCATGAAGCGATTGACGCAAGGGTTTGACCCATTGTCGCAACGGATCATCTGGCGGCAACTGTGCTAAAAGTTGAAAAGGAGGCTGAGTAACGCCTTTTTTCTTCCGTTTTGCGACGCGCACAATTTCTTGACCTTCGCCGATATTCGTTAAAAAAGCGAGTAAACCGTTGAGATATTGTGCATCAATGTTTAATTCAATGTTATACATACCCATTTTTTTATAATTTATAAAAAATCCACTATAACCCGAATGAATTTTAATTTCCAAAACACAAAGTTACAAAACTTGGTGCAAAAACACAAATGTATATAGCAAGGTTGCTCTTTTTTAGTATTAATGTCAAATATTTGTTTTAAACATAATTTTAAAAAAATATTTGAATCCGTCATAACCACTCGCTCCTAAATTCACATCCGAAATGCGCCCTGTTTTGTACAAATCGATTCATTCTTCAATGGTGTAATCTCTCATTCGATAATCCGTCATTTTTTGCAAATGAAGAATTTGTTTTTCCGCCGCGATTTGTTCGGCGATGCTTTCTGCCAAAAGAGCGCAATGTATGTCAGCATCCAGCTTTTCAAGATGGTAGGATTTTTAAGATTCTTTGAAGGAAATCAAAAAAGCTGCTTTATTAGATAAACTATTAAAAATCAATGGTTTAGACCACTTTAACTTTTTATGAAATGAGCAATATGTCAATTGCTCATTTCATAAAAAGCGGATTATCAATGCTTTACACTTCTATTGGAGTGCTTACATTTAATGGATTTTGTTTAAACATTTTTTCAAACAATTGATATAGTTCGGGCAAAACTTGCTGAAATGCCGCAGGTAATTTGAAAAAATGATGTACCGCAATCCCAAAAATATCAATATTGGGTAAATTCAAAAAACGTTCAAAATCAGCTTCATTCATGCCGCCAATCGCCGCTAATTTTTCCCAAATAACTGCTTCCCATTGAATCGGTTTTGTTTTCAAATATTGGATTTGATACGCTTTTGCATACTCGTACAAACCAACATTAAAAAGATTTTGATTTGTAAGTCCTTGAACCAGAGCATCTGCTGAAAAAATAACAACTCCATCTTCTTCATAAACTTCTGACAAATGCAATCTATCTGGATACTGCGGCGATGGAAACGCTTGTGGATAAATAATAATGTTTTCAAATTTATCTAACATAAAATTTTTTAATCCAAACGTCAATTGAACCGCCGATGCCGCCGCCGCCGCTTTTAAATCTTCGGGCACATCGGAACGCGTCCGATTGTCCTCTTGTGGCGGCGCGGGACGCATAAATTGATTCCCTTCCATATATAAAGCCACTCGTTTGCGAAAGTGGGGCTTCAAGTGGGGCGAAAGCAAGCGATAATAAGGCACATTTTCCAAAAAACGCGTAATACCCGCAGACGTATCAGGCGGATTGCGCTTGTACCACCACCAATTAATCTGCGGACTCATCACGAACGTGACGGACAGCAGTATCAATGGAATCGCCGCATACAGCGCGTAATCACTACTTTGGGTATATGCCCAGTAAAAACCGACAAACGCGGCTATCGCAAATGGCAAACCGACAAGTTGAGCTGGTTTTAGTTTCATAAAAAATAGTTAAAAAAAACTTAAAAAACTTTGGAAACTTTTGAACTATTCAAAGTTTCTATTGTTACGGGAGTGTATTTTACGCCCAAATTATGGAAATTATCAAAAAAAATATTTTAAAACGGTGTCAACCGTTGTTTTTACGATACGGCATCAAAAGCGTTACGATGGATGATATTGCTCGCGAACTCGGCATCTCCAAAAAAACGCTTTATCAGCATTTTGATACCAAAAACAAAATTATTGAGCAAATGGTTGTCGAACATTTTGAGGCAGAACATATTATTATGGCAACGATTCTGAATTCAGCAACCGATGCAGTAGATGAAATTTTAAGTATCGCTCAACATGTTGCCCTTGAATTGGCGCAATTGACCTCGACATTTATCTATGATTTGCAAAAATATCATCGAGAAACGTGGTTGCTTTTGGAACAAATGTCCAATGAGCATATTTATGGTATTATCAAAAAAAATATAGAACGCGGCATTCAAGAAGGTTTGTATCGAACCGATGTGGATGCGGATATTATTGCAAAATTATATGTTGCGAAAAGCCTTTGTATTTTAGATGATGCTTTGTTTCCTCCTAAACAGTATTCAAAAACAGTTTTATATAAACAATTTATTGTCTATCATTTGCATGGCATTCTCGCACCGAAAGGTTTGGAACGATTAAAAAGGATGATTGAGAACGCCTAATTGGATTCTAAATTCCTCATTCAGCCTTTGCATTTATCATTATAACCAATTGATTATCAATAAAATATTAGTAACCAAAAGATGTATATGCGACGAAATTATTTTTCTAAAATTTTACTGACGGCATCATGTGTCGTCTTGACTTGGCAGGTCAAGGCGCAAGAGCGCATGACTTTGGATGCTGCTGTTCAGTACGCATTGGCGAATGCGAATAGTATCAAAATTGCAGAAACGGGCATTGCAGATGCCGATTTGCAAGTCAAAGAACGACTTGCAAACGGTTTGCCACAAGTGAATGCGGAATTGGGTTATCAATTTTTCGCTATTACGCCTAAAACGCTCATTCCTGATTTTATTTCGCCTGCGGTGTATGGCGTGTTACTCAAAGAAGGTGTGAAAGATCGGTCGGGCAATCCGATTGCGTTTCCTGCGGGTTCGGGCGGCTTTTTTGAAGGCAGTTTTGTTCAACGGAATAGTACCACATTGGGCGTTACGGCAAGTCAATTGGTATATAGCGGGAGCTACAATGTGGCGGTCAAGGCGGCAAAAACATACAGAAAGTTTGTAGAAGCACAGGTTGCCGTCAAAAAAACAGAAGTGCGCAATCAAGTCATGGATGTGTATTTACCCGCGTTGCTTGTGAGCGAAGGCATGAAAACCTTAGACAATAATATCAGTAATATCGAAAAATTGTTAAAAGAAAGTACAGCAATTCAAAAAGCGGGTTTTTCTGAACAATTGGATGTAGATAGATTAGAATTGTCATTGGCTAATTTGAAAGTCGAAAGAGAAAATTTGGATAGACAGAAACAATTGATTATCAATGGTTTAAAAATGGTGATTCAATATCCGTTGGATAAACCGTTGGAAGTTGCGGATGATGTAAATACGTTGTTACAAGCGAATCTTAATTTGGAGGAGCAAGTGGATTACAATAATCATGCGATGTATAAATTTTTGGAGATGACGTATGCGATGAATGAGTTGAATGTCGAGGTGAATAAAGCTGCGTATTTGCCAACGGTTTCTGCTTTTGCGAATTTGCAAGCGAATGTTGCGGGTAACAATTATTTCAAAAAAGATGGGGCAAATTTT
>JBEEMZ010000310.1:0-5469 GCA_041192405.1 Bacteroidota bacterium
ATGTTCAAAAAGGCTTTTCACCGCTTTGCCAATATTAGAACCTTCGTCTTTAATCACAGACGGATTCGACATGGCTCGCGCATTGTAATACACGTATAATCTGCTCACATCCCAAGCCTTATCGCCAAGATGCTGTTTTGCCAAGTATTCATACGCGCCCACAACGGCATTCGCCGTGCAACTGCCCACTGCACCTTGATTTTCCACAGCCGTCAAATGCGGACGCAAATCAACGGCACTCACATTGCCAGATTTAGTTTTGGGCGGCGCGGCGGAAGGAACGTATTCTTTATACGCTGTTTTTTCGGCGGCGGGCGTTGGCTGATAACCTTTTACTTCGATAGTGGAGCCGTCGCTGCGTTCAATTTTGTAATCTTCCTTGACGGAATCAAATAAATCTGCGAATAAATCGGTTAATCGTTTAATAATGTCTTCAAACATTTGGTACGGAGATAATGATTGTTAATAATACGTTTTAAGGTGTCAAAGATAATTAGTTTTTATATAAAAAAACAATGGACTTCTTTACTTTTGCCGCTTTTAACAAAAAAAGTATTTTTTTACAAACCAATTTTTATAAAAACATGGCTGCTGAACGACGCGCTTATTGGGAATTACACTTTGCTGTTTTCCTGTATGGTTTCACCGCAATTTTGGGTAAATTAATCCAATTATCCGCTATCATGTTGATTTGGTGGCGATTACTCATTACCTGTATTGTATTTTTGTTGATAGCCAACGTTTGGCGCAATGCAAAACAATTGCCAATTGCGGTCATTAAGCGGTTTTGTGGCATTGGCATCTTGATTATGACACATTGGATTTGTTTTTACGGAGCTATCAAATATGCAAATGCGTCGGTCGCCTTGATTACATTTTCGTTGACCTCGTTATTTTCGGCGATTTTAGAACCGATTTTGAATCAGCAACCGATTAAAAAACATGAAATCGCATTAAGTTTGATTATATTACCTGCCATTGCATTAGTGGGCGGCAAATTGCCGACCGAAATGAATACTGGATTTATTTTAGGCATTGTGGCGGCGTTTTTAGGCACATTGTTTTCGATTGCCAACAAAAAAAATGTGCATTTGACTGACCCATTTACGATGACTTTTGTGGAATTAGGTTCAGGATTTATTGTCATAAGCATTTTAATACCAATTCTTTACGTATTAAAAAGTCCTTTAACACAAACTTTATTGCCTGTCGGCATGGATTGGTTTTATCTATGCGTATTAGCGTTGATGTGTACAAACCTCGCGTACACGCTCACCTTGCGGGCGATGAAATATGTTTCTGCATTCACGGCGAATCTGGCGATTAATTTAGAACCAATTTATGGGATTTCGATGGCGATTGTGCTTTTGCACGAGGATAGACAATTAACACCTTCGTTTTATTTGGGTGGATTGGTGATTTTGTTGTCGGTGATGAGTTATCCGTATTTGAAATCGAAGTTTGAATAGGTGAAATCGGCTCGTTTTTCCAATTCTGACGATTTCGCTGAAATTGTTGGAAAAACGCCGTCAGGTAGAGCTACCGTGAATCGAATGAAGGCGATGTCGTATTAGACCCATTTGTAGGCGGTGGGACGACGGTTGCGGTCGCCGACCGTTTGAAACGGCAATGGATTGGCATTGACCAATCGGTTCAAGCGGTGAAAGTGACGGAAATGCGCCTCCGTCAACAACGCAATTTATTTTTACAACCCTTTGACAATCAATTATTAAGGTATGATTTTGAGCCGTTGCATGATTCATGAAGTGATTTGGTTCATTCAGGAACGGTTTTCCATCCTTAATGATGTGATTTGGTTCATTCAGGAACCAAATCACATCCTTTTTAGATTTACATCTTAAAACATTTGGAAAAGAGCCATTTGCCATCTACCTTTGATTCAAAATGAATCCTTTATAACCTTTGACTAAAATGGTCTGCAATGAGAATCAAAAATTTAAAAATTAAAAATATAGGTCCCTTTAAATCTGCCGAATTAAATTTCATCGAAACCGACGAGGAATTACAAAATCCACCTGTTATCATCATCACGGGCGAAAATGGTAGTGGGAAAACGATTCTTTTAGATGCGATTCGAGCATTATTTATAGGGCATTCTGCTAACATTGAGCGAGAAATAGCCTCTGCATCTGCGTTTTCAATTGTATCGGATATTGTGTTACATGGTAAAAATATTCACTTTGCGTCCAGTCACAAGACAAGCATCGGCAACCGTTTTGACACGAATCAAGGCAATATCAACGGGTTATTTCAAAAAACATTTGGCTCTAACCTTAAACCAGATTTTATATTTGATTATTGGACTTCCAAATTATCAAGCGATAGTTTTAATATTAATAACATTACAGCATTAGAAACCAAACATTATTTGGAAAATGCGCTGTCAGGCATTCACAAAAACGAAGATGTAGCTAAAAGCATGACCTTTTTTGACTATCTCAAAGATAGCAGAGATAGCCGCGAACAACGATTAGGCAAAACGTTGTATGAACTCTTGGAAAAAATTATTAATATTTCCATTGTGGATGGTCAATTATCACACGTTTCGCGCATTAATTTGAAACCGATTATCAAAATTCACAACCAAGAAATCTCTTTGGACAAACTCAGTAGTGGAAATCTGTATTTGATACAGCGATACACGAGTTTATTGCGTCAAGTTTATGCGATTTGCGTCAGCAATAACATTCCGATAGAGCAGTATGCCTCCATTCAAGGCGTATTATTGATTGATGAAGCCGAAAATCATTTACATCCCAAGTGGCAAAAAGTATTTTTGCAACATATTTTAAAATTGTTCCCTAAATTGCAAATCATCGTTACAACACATTCGCCATTCATTGTTGCTTCGGTCGAAAATGCAAAAGTTTTTGTCTGCAAAAGCCAATTAACGCATTCGGTGGTGGAAGAAGAAACCGAAAGGTTTGCAAATCAACCGATTGAAGAAATTTTAATGAGTCCATTGTTTAATACCAACAATTTTAATGAAGAAATTTCCGAACTGATGCGGAAAAGAAAAGAGGCAGTAGCCCAATCCAATTGGGCAGAAATAGACAGGATTGAAAAAATGCTGTTGAAAAAAAATCCAGAATATTTTAATTATCTCAACATTGAACAATTAATCCAAGCCATTAAAAAATAAATGAGAGCTCTTACACGCCTTCCAGAACCTCAAATTTTAGTTGCCAGAAAAAAGCAATGGTTAGATGCGTTTTTAGTGTCTGGAAAACCAAGACCCGATTCCAATAAATATGCTCATGAGTCCATTCGAATGGATTTGAATTCGATGAGTTCTTATAAATGTTTTTATTGCGAAACGAAATTAAAAGGTGCTTCAAAAGAGGTGGATCATCATGTAGAAGTGAGCGTGGATAAAAATGCGGAAAGATAATCCTTATTCGTTGATGTTCAAAGTGTTGCTCGAAAAATATGGTTTTTGAACGGTTTGACATCATTCATGATATAAATTACTTGCCCGTTTC
Source organism: Bacteroidota bacterium (assembly GCA_041192405.1). Classification (GTDB taxonomy): domain Bacteria; phylum Bacteroidota; class Bacteroidia; order Chitinophagales; family Saprospiraceae; genus JAAFJT01. The sequence continues at coordinate 3,504 of JBEEMZ010000310.1, forward strand.
AAAATCATTACAACTATTTAATTGTAAACAATTTATAAATAAATGTTGTTTTTGATTTGAAACGGGCAAGTTTCCAAAACGATAAAGTTTTGAAAACCCAGTTATGATTAGGACGATTTTGTAACCGACATTCATTCCGAAATCCACAATCAAAATGATTTTGTAATATCATCCACTTTCATTTGTCCTGTCGGAACATTAATGCGCCATTTTTGCAATTTTTCATCGGTTTTGAAGCCAATTCCATGAATAATTTGCCCTTTTTGACGAATTGTAACAGGTTTTTCGGTCGAAATGATATTGGTTCGTTCATCCCAAATCAATTCCGACGTTTCCAAACGACCTTCCAAAGTGCTCTCCCAAATAACGCTATCTCGGATTACAGTTAACCCTTTTTGCTCTGCCCGAATCGCATATTTGCCGACGAGAATACTTTGTTGTTGTTCTGCCAAATCGTAAAAAAAGGCTTTTACGCCATTCGTAAATTCTTGTTTTGGACTACTTTTATCGGTGAAATATTTCAAAGTTGGAGCCGTCACTCGCGCCTTCACGTGTGCGGAATCGCTGTAAATGATTTCAACATCATTCCCTGTTTCAATGCGGACGCGCTCTTTGGAAATCGTTTCATCTTCAACAGCCGTTTTTTCAGCACACGATAAAGCATTGATTATCAAGGTTGTAAAAATAAATTTTTTGATCATATTTTATTTAATGATGAATGATGAATTTTTGAATGCGTCATTCATCATTATTTTAATTTTTATTTACCAATGCTTCCAAGACGTAGGATTATCGGGTTCCGCCTCATTTTTTTTCAAAATCTTCATAAAAAGGCTTCTTTTAATCGGCGTTGCGCCCATCGAAGTCAAATGCTGCGTTTGCTGTTGACAGTCAATCATGCAATAACCCAATGCCGTCAACTGCTGAACTAACGTGATAAACCCAACTTTCGATGCGTTACTCACCTCCGCAAACATGGATTCACCAAAAAAAACCTTCCCAATCGCCATCCCATATAAGCCGCCAACCAAATCTTCTCCTTGCCAAACTTCCACCGAATGCGCATAACCCAACGCATGCATCCGCGTGTACGCGTGTACGATGTCTTCCGAAATCCAAGTGCCATTTTGTTGTCCTTTGCGATTTTTTTGTTGGCATGCGCGGACGACTTGTTCAAAATGACGGTCAAAGGTTACTTTAAATTTTTGTTGATTAAAGTACGGACGCATACTTTTTGCAATATATAAATCTTTGGGAAACAATACTAAACGTGGGTCAAGCGACCACCATAAAATCGGTTCATCCTCATTGAACCAAGGAAATAAGCCAATCCGATACGCCAATAACAACCGTTCGGGCGAGAGGTCACCGCCAATTGCAACGATGCCATCTTCGTTAGCAAAATGCGGATTTGGGAATTCGATGCGGTCAGGGTCTAACCAAAAAACGGGCATAAGTTAATCTTTTTTAGAGTTGGAACACATAGAGATAGGACATAGAGCGATTGAAATACATCTGTACATAGGACAAATATGATTTTTAGAAAAGCGATGTGTCCTATATACAGCTGTGTTTTAATCGCTATATGTCCTATATCCAGCTGTGTTTTAAGCAACAGTCTCCTCAATGACGGCAGACAAACCTCTCTCTAACAATGCGTCTTTGAAAGGCAACAAAATTTTTTTCGCAGCCGTTTTGCCCGTTATAAATTGGCGGTGCTTGATGTGCTGGAGCCGACATTTGACCATCTTGACGGACTACTGGGCGAGGCGATGAACCGCGAAGCCTTTGTCGAAGGGCTGGTGCGCAATCAGCTGAGCACCTTGCTGGTTCCCGCCAGCGATGAATGGAAGCAGCTATGGAACGGCACCGCCGACAGCATCCAGAAATGGGCGTTGGCGATTGCCGCCTCACGAATCTAAACGAAAAGGAATTATATCATGGCCACTGCAGCACAGCTTGATAC
>JBEEMZ010000311.1:0-5468 GCA_041192405.1 Bacteroidota bacterium
CCTATTACTTCTAGCGGTGGGATTTCAACAGTTACGACAACGGTAACCAATATTGTATCATCAGCATTATCCAGCCAAACATCCGCAGGAATGGCGACTTGGATTAATACGCATTCATTTACGGTGGCTACTAATGAGATTAAGCAGTTCCACGTTACTGATACAGGGCAAGTTTTTGAATTATTATTACGTGGAAGAAGCTTCGGAAGTGCTACACCCGCAGTAAGTTATATAGATGTTTTGGATTATGGAGGTCCATACGCATTATTAGCATCTCCAACATTTACAGGCACACCATCAGCACCAACAGCAACTTTAGGAACAAATACTACTCAATTAGCTACTACTGCTTTTGTTTTGGCTAATGCTTCGGGTATTTCACTATCAGCCAACAACACTTGGACAGGAATCCAGACATTTTTAGCTACAAAATTAGGCTTACGTAATGTAGCAGATACCTTTACTTCTTTTTTTACGAATACAAATACGGCAAGTAGGACTTATACATTGCCTAATAGAGATATGACGGTGGGAGATATGACTACCGATACTACCCAAAATGTAACAAGTATTAAAACTTTTAATTCTACTGATTCTGCAATTTCTGGAATTATTATGAATAATAATTATACCATTTCAACAAAATTTTTACTTGAACTTAATCATTTAGCATCAGCGAATTCTAATTCTTCTGGAGCTTTAATTCTTAGTAATGATAATGCTGGTTCAGCTACATCGGCTATTCAGGTTAAAAATGGTTCTACGGGTTTTGGTGGTTTTCTTAAAAACTTTTCTACAGGCGTAGGTTTTTTTAATGAAAATTGGGATGCGGGGTTACTTTATCAGTATAATTCAAGAACAGGGTCTACAGGTGATTTGATCCAATTTACAAAAAATACTGTATTAACCGCAAAAGTAAATCAAAACGGGGAGTTTACCATTCCTAAATTAACAATGACAGGTGTTGCTCGTTTAAAAAACTACACAGTATCAACATTGCCAACAGGGACACAAGGAGATATGGCGTATTGTACGGATTTATTAGCACCAACATATATGGCTAATGCAGTAGGAGGCGGAGCAGTAGTTTGGAAAGTATTTTATGACGGAACATCTTGGAAAGTAGGATAATTAAAATTTAAAACTATGATACAAACAAAACAACCGATTCTTTATTACACCCGAAGCCAAAAAGTAGGGATAGTTACTATTAAAATCACAGAACAATTTAGCGATGGAGTGGGAGGCACTCGATATGTGGTTTGTGATTATGCTGATGGGATTGAAATAAACCGCAAAGCAATTGATTACAGCCGAGAAAAAATAAACCAAGTCGATGCTTATATCGAATCAAATTATGCGGATATGTTGGATGGATTAAGCCGTACCGATAGAGATGACATAAAATTGAAAATTGGCTTAATGTTAGATACAACAATGAACCGTTGTGATAACGATAAAACAATTTATGGGCTAACTCCTAATGATTGGGAATTAAGCGAATAATGGGGTTTATATTGTTCATATTAGCCTATATATTATTCTTGCCTTTGACCTTGTTAAATTGGTTATTGGTAAGAAAGAAAGGTTATTTTAGACAATCAGCATTGAACTTGGATATATACGCCAATAGCGAATTTAGAACGTTATGGAATACCACTTTACAAAAAAACGGTTATAAATTTGGCAAAGTAGGTGAAACAATAAGTAGTGCAATTGGCAAAAATATCCAAAACGGAACATTAACAAAAATAGGAAAGATTTTAGTATTAATATTAACAGAAAAGCATTGTATCGATGCTATAAATTGGAAATTATGAGAAATTGGAAAACAACTTTAGCAGGATTATTGGCGGGCAACTACACAGTGACCGTCACAGACTCCGTTGGTTGCACCGCTTCTAAAACCGTGACAATCCTTGTGCCGCAAAAGCCAATCATTACACGCATTGATACGACGCGTCCACGCTGTTACAATTCGACCAATGGTCGTTTAATAGTCATAGCAGCAGCAGCACCAGGCGGTGGAGCCATCCGCAGCTATACATGGAGTACAGGCACAGTCGGCGATACCCTTTTCAATGTAGGCGCAGGCGTTTACACCGTCACCGTCACCGATGCCAACGGTTGTAGCAAAGTAGATTCGCAACGCATCGTTCCACCAACTCGGGTTGAAATTGATACAGCACGCAAAGTCATAGAACATCCCAATTGTCCAGGAGCCATGACAGGGCGCATCAATATCCCTGGTAAAGGCGGTATAGGGTCTCCTTACACCTATACTTGGAATGCGGGACAAACTCAAACAGGTACCGTTTTCGCAGGTTTGGGCAAAGGCTGGTATCGGTTCACCATAAGCGATAGAAACGGCTGTAGCTCAATAGACTCCATTTTATTGAAAGACCCAGATTCCATTCGAGTCACCTTTTCAGATCCCAGAGCCGTCAGTTGTTTCGGCATTTGCAATAACAATCGTGGAGATGGAGCCGTGACAGCACGCGCCTTCGGAGGTACATCCCGCAATGGCAAATACGGATTTGAATGGAGTTCTAATGAAACCACTGCCAATAACTTAACAGATACAAGCCGCGCCATTGCATTATGTCAAGGCAGACAATCAGTAACCATTACAGACGACCAAAGTACTTGTAGAGTCACTTACGAAGTCATCATTCCCGCACGAGATTCCTTCCGTTTTGACAGTTTAGTGATTACTCCACCCTCCTGCAATGGCAAAAAAGATGGAGCCGCTTCCCTCAAAGTGAGTGGCGGCACACCTATATATAGTTACTCCTGGACCGACAGCCTCAATAGCATTATCAATAACACCAATACAGCCATTTTTAACGTTGGGGCAGGCAATTTCACCTTATTAGTACGAGATAGCAAACAATGTACATTTAGTATAGGCTTGACCATTAACCAGCCCAATCCCATGAAGATTGACACCGTTAAACGTTTAACAACCGATGTAACATGTCATAGATTAATGGATGGGCGAATTGGAATCCGTCGCACGGGCGGCAATGCAGGACGAACCAATTACGCATGGTCAACTCCAAACGGACTCGACTCCTTAGCCACCAATCTAAGTGCAGGCGCATATTCCGTTACAGCAACCGATGTCAAAGGATGTCGAGATTCCCTCCTTTACACCGTTTTGCAACCCGATTCCATCTACTTTTTTATGCAAAAACCCGCCCCACCCCGTTGCAACGGGCAAGCCACCACCGTAAAAGTAGATACCGTCTATGGCAGCAAACGCATCTATCCATTTTTAGTATCCCTTGATAATGGCATAGGCTTCCCCCCAGGCTATTCTATTTCAACCTTTGCAGGTACTCATCAATTAACCATTATTGAGACCACAACAGGTTGCACCTTAGATACCACCATTACCATTACAGAGCCACCAGCAGTCAAAGTAGATTTTGATAGCATCGCCAACAACTCTGGACAAGTCCGTTTGAAAGTCGGTTTAGGCGACAGCATTCGTTTAAACCCGCGCCTAACCAATTCCGTACCCATAGATTCCGTGATTTGGACACCCAAAACCTACTTATCTTTCAAAGGCGACCCATTGCGCCCCTGGGTCAAAGCATATGATGACATCACCTACAAATTGACCGTTATTGATGCTAACGGCTGTGAAGGCTTCGATGAAGTCATTGTAGAATTGGAGCGCAATCGAAACGTCTTCGTACCAAACGTCTTTTCTCCAAACGGCGATGATAAAAACGACTTTTTTCAACCCTTTACAGGACTGGGCGTAGTCAAAGTCAATTACATGCGCGTCTTTGACCGATGGGGCGAATTGTTGTTCCAATTGCAAAACCTCCCCGCAGGGCAAGATGCCAATGTCGGTTGGGACGGCACCTTTAAAGGCAAAAAAGCAGATTCAGGCGTGTACATATACATCATGGAAGTCGTCTTTGAAGACGGGCAAGTACTGCTCTATCGAGGCGATGTCAACCTATTGAGATAAAAAGGATAAAGGCAAATGTTTTGGAAACCGTTAAGGTTTCCAAAACATTCATCATTCATCATTTAAGTAATAATTGAGCTTCTTGATAATGAAATTGTTGAGGCGCGATTTTGCTTAAATATTTTTTCATATTAGGCTTGTCGCCTGCGAGCCCATACGATAGCCCCAGCCACCAATGAATTTCCTCCTGAGAATCCTCCGATTTCATATACAATTTTTCCAATAATTCAATACTTTTGGAATAATTATTTGTTTGCAAATAGCAATATGCCAATAAAATTTGGGTTTCAGGCTTTGCCGCAACGATTTTAGCTTCTAATTCAATGCAATCCAAATATTTTTTTTCTGCATACGCGTCGTTGAAACGATGAATTGTGCGCTCTAATGCAATTTCATGTGAACCCAACAATACGTCACCAGATGCAGTTGGCGAAGCCACTTGTGCAAACGCTTGTTGCGACATTAGCGGTGCAATGCTTTTTGAAACAACAATCCACCAACCCATTGCGGCAAATAAAACACTTGCTGCTGCTGCAAACCAATTGCGCCGTAAACGGACAACTTTTGCTTCTTGTAACGCCTGCTGACGAATGATTTCAGCAATTTCCTCTTTTTGGTGATGTTCATAAGCGCGGCGAAGCAATATCAATTCCGCAGCTTCGGAGAGTTCGCCCGCCTCGTATGATTCCATCAAAGTTTTTTCAGTCATTGTAATAGATTTTAGATTTTAATTAGATATAATTTTGCGCAACTTATTTTTGCAATTGCGGAACAAGCCCGAAATAGATGCAGGTGTATGTGGAATTTTCAATTGTTGGAGGATTTGCGCTTGTGTCAGTTTGGTTTCCAACTCTAATAAGAGCATTGAATGACATCTTTCGCATAATTTTTTCACTCCATCATAAATCCGTTTTAATTTATCATCAGGAATTTCACCATACAGCGCATATTCTTCATTATGACCATCCTCTTTTTCCAAAACATCCTTTACATCCACCACTTTTTTTTGTTTTTTGAATAAATCAAAACAACGATTTTTAATAATAGTGTGCAAAAAAGGGCGCGTCAATTTGCCATAATCTTGAGTTTGATGAAGGGTTTGAATCCATTTTACCAAACTATCATTGCGCACATCTTCGGCATCTTCTCTATTTTTGAGGATGGCGTAAGCAGTTGTAAATACCCATTTGCTTTCTGCGTGAATCAACGGCGTGAAAGCATTAAAACCGTTTATTGGATAATGATCCAACATTTGTTGAAATTGTTCGAGTTTGAAATCTTCTAATTTTTTCATTGGGAGCCTTATTTTAATCTTATAAACTATGCGTTTGGACAAAAGTGCTGAAAAAAGAACCGATTTTTGAAATTTATTTGGGTTGAAATTGAAAAAGTTGCCTTGCGCAACGCGAGACAACTTTTTAGGATTGCGGAATCCACTATCGCTTAGACCCAAACCATGAAAATCCGTTTGCCTTTTTCAATC
>JBEEMZ010000312.1:0-5784 GCA_041192405.1 Bacteroidota bacterium
ATTAAAATTTATAATTAAAAAAATATATGTATGTAAAAATATTATGAAAAATGAGTTAAAATTTTATAACTCATTGATTATCAACATGCAACAAGTCTATTAAAAGTTGTGAATAATTGGTTGCATTACTCAATGTACCTTTTATTTTCAAATCTGCGGTGAGTGTCATCGGCATAATTGACACCTTTTGAGGGCTACTATTGCCACCGCCTGTGAACATATCCAGTGTACTTAATGCTAAATTTACGTAAGGAACCGAACGAAGCCCAAATTTAAGTAATCCTACATCTCCACTCACTAAACGCCCTAAGCTATTCAATGCTGCTGTACTTGCCTCTAATCTTCGGGGGTTTGGATCTGTATTCGTCATTTGAATAGCACCTTTGGTTTCTGTAACAAATTTACCCAGCGTCGAGAAAAATTTAACATATTTTTTTCCTGCATCTACTCCATCAGAGAATGTAAAGTTATTACCTTGTTCTTGCTGCGCCAAATTTGTATTGTTAGTGACTAATTGTCCCGATACACTCCCCTCCAATTGAAGGTTAGAGACCACTATATTCTCAATTAAAATTTTTAACTTGCTATCAAAGTTACATGTACAAGGGTCATATATCATTGGAAATTCAGCAAAAAACCATTTCCCAGTCTCATTTTGTGCGGGTGCAATACTTTGCAATTCACCAGACGCGAAAGGAGCATCCAAAGCTATCAATTCGCCGCGATGCAAATCTAAAAGAGATGATGAATTTCCTCCAATGAAACTGAGCGTAAATTTTAAAAAATTAATATTTTCAGTTCGTTTTCGCACCATAAATACCCGCATTTTACCCATATATTTGTTGTAAAGTACCACATATGGATAGGTTTGTACAAATCTATTGGCATCTTCAGGGTACTCACTTCCATGCACGCCTCCAAAATCCTTCACTAATAACTCCCAACCATCTTCTGGGCGATTATCTTTGCTTTCAACTAAATGGTCTAATTGAAAATTAGGTGATTGCCAAAATGGAGATACGATGTCACCATGTGAATCATAGAGTTCGGAAGTTGGATTAATATATGTCGGAAAATACTTCGGTCTCCAATCAAAATGGTTTGTAAAACTGGGGCGTTGTAAATTCACAGGAGAACGGGGATCTGTCGTAATTGCTCGGTGCAATTCTGGGTCACACAAGGTTTGGAGGCAAGACGCAGATTTAGGGTCGCATTCTTTATTGATATCAAGCTCTCCAAGTTCCGCATCTACTTGCGCGAATAGAGAGAAAGAAAGAAAGAAAGAAAGAAAGAAAGAAAGAAAGAAAACGAATATATTTTCTTATTGATACGTAATAATTGTTTAGAACAATTGATAAACATGGTTTTACAATTTGAATGTGAAAAAAATTAAGGTTGTTTAATGCCAATGAATCGTTGTTTTTTACTTGGATCTTTGCTCGTCATATAATCTATTTGCAGAATACCTTTATCTACTTTTCCTATAGCATAAGCTAATGTGGTATTTTGAACTTGTGTAAAAGCAAAAGAGGACTGTATTACAAAGTATTTCCCAATTAGGCTAATAAAGTCTCCTTTATAACCACCACTTACCGCAGGACAAACGACCGATGCGCCTTTGGGGAAATTATCAATAAAATACATCTCATCTCGCGGACCGAAGTAAATATGTACTGTAAAGGTATCTTGCTCCTGCCCAACAATGTATCCTTTAAATCGCCCTACTTGTGGCGGTGTCACAATTTGATCATTTGCCAAATAAAAACTTTTTTGAATGGTGTCTTTCCCATTATCATTTGGAAAACACAGATCTGTTGAACGTTCCCGAAGCAACTTTACATCAATCTTATTCACAAGATCGGGTATCACTCTAAACGAAAGCGAAAATTTGCTATTTGTAAAAACACGAGGGTCGGTTCCTATCTTCCAATTAAAAGTTTGAGCCGTGACTAAATCACTATCGAAAATCTTTGTCGTCAAAAAACCAGAACTTCCTTGACTCCAATAAAAAGTATCTAATTGTTGTGGCACTCGATAGGTATCTATGATGCCTAAACTACCAGGATTCTTAAAAGTCATATACATTTGGAAGTCCTTTGCATCAGGCGTTCTGTTCGCACAAGGATCGGGCGTTTTGCGACAAGCAACACCTAAACTAATGATTGCCAAACCATTAAGAAAAAGCCATTTGAGTTTCATCCGCTTTAAATTTTGATAAAAAAATAATTTTTGTAATAATTGATGCTCCGATGAAGGAGGAGAATTATTGGCTGCTGAAAAAGTTGTTCGTTGATTCATACGTTAAATTTTTGATGTAAAAACGAAAACACATTGGTTGTGGCTAAAAAACAACCTTTTGCTCCTTTTCAATAAACGGGACTACAAGGCAACACAATGGGCAAGGGCGGAAATGAAATATCTCGACGCAACCTTTACTTTGATATTGCAAATATATAGCGTTTTTTTTTATAATAAAAATAACAATTTATTACAAAACATAACATTTTATAACAAGTAGCCAATCAATCGTTTAAATAAGCGTGTCAGAAGGCGGTTTTACTTGATTATCGGGCTTATGAGTGCCCGCGAAGGCACCTAAAACGGACAAAATATGTTGTTGATCCGTTGGAGAAAGCCGTCGTTGCGGTAAAATAACTTCTTTTTCTTTGAGCCATCGCCAAAGCGTTTGATAGGTCACCCCTAATTTTGCTGCCAATTGTTGGCGCGTGATGTAACCAAAAGGGTCGTATGGTGTATTCATGGTTCGTACAATGTTTTAAAAAAATTAAAAAATATTTTTCAAGTTGGTTATCGCAATTGTTTAGCCGATTGTAAAAAATGGATGATGGTTCATAAATAGTTGAATCGCAACAAAGTTAATCTTTTTTAGAATAATAAAAATAGAAAAAATATATATTTGTAAGGCGAATACAATCTATTTTACCCGTTTTTAAACGAGTGAAAAGAAGCGGTTTGGTCATAAAACAACCTAAAATAGTTAAAAAAAATAGATTTACGCCGTATTTTTGAATTAAAAAAACAGCATCAACAGAAATTTTGAAAAATAGGCGCATTGATTCGTCAAAAAACTTTACTTTTGCACAAACAAAACGGTATTTTTATATCATGTTAAGAAAAAATAATATCTATATTGGTTTAGGAATCGGCATTTTATTACCAATTGTCAGTTACGCGCTCTTAATGACCGTTTTTGAACAATTGGATAAATTACATTGGACAAGTCAACAAGGTTTGTCGTTCAAATTTCGCATGCGCACCTTATGCATGATTGCGATTTGTGTTAATTTAATTCCCGTTCAAATCTATCAGCGATTGCGTGCCAATGAAATTGTACGCGGATTATCTATTACGACGGTTGGCATGGCAATGATTTGGCTCTTTACTTTTGCAAAAGATATACTTTGATTTTAAATTGTAAATCATTGATTCAAAACAAATTAGCGACTATCCATGAATGAAATTTTAACAATTCCTGATTATTACGACCAAATTCGCTACGAAGATGTGCCTTTCGTCCGCGAAGCGCATCGGCAATCTTTAGATATTTTTTTGGAGGAAGGTTGGATGTTATATGGCAATTATTACTATTTGCGTAGTATTCGGGATTGGACTCCCATCAAATGTGGATTGATTCCATTGCGGATTCGATTGGAAGGCTTTGAGTTTTCTAAAAGTCAAAAAATTTGTTTTAAAAAACATGCCGATTTGACGACGATTATTCAACCGATTCAAGTCAATGAAGCTAAAGCGCAACTCTTTGATAAGCATAAATCCAAATTTTCGGATGGAAGTCCTGATACGGATATTCATTATTTTTTGAATGCGACTGCTCATAAAATGCCTGCGGAAGGCAGAGAAGTCAATGTTTTTGATGCCGAAAAATTGATTGCATGTGGCTTTTTTCATTTGGGAGCAGTCGGCGTGAATGCGACTTATGGGATTCACGATACCACTTATAGGGAGCGAAGTTTGGGCGCGTACACGTTGTTATGTGAGATTGATTACTCAATAAAACGAAACAAAAAGTTTTATTATTTAGGTTGGATGTTAAGCATTCCTTCGGTGTTTGATTATAAAAAACGGTTTCATAATTTGGAATATTTTGATTGGGGACGATTAGAATGGTGCGCATTGTCACGCCTAACAACAGATACACGCGTTAAAAATGCTTAATTTTGAAAAATCTGCACAGAGTGGAGTCATGCAAGTTTGCGTCAAAAGCACTACCTTTGTGTTTTTAAATTGAACAAATCATGATAAAACTACCCTACGCTCGTGCCGATTTCGGCGAGATGATGCGCGAACAATGCTTTTACGTTGACCGAACGGCTTTTATTGAACGATTAGAAGTGCACGCGCCCGTTTATACGATGCTTTTGCGTCCGCGACGGTTTGGGAAATCGTTGTGGATCAGCATTTTGGAACATTATTACGATGTCAACCAAACGGCATACTTCAACATTTTATTTGGAAATTTACATATTGGACAACATAAAACACCGTCAGCGAATCAATATCGGATTTTGCGGTTTGATTTTAGCGGCATTGAGACCAATGATGTCAGTAAAGTGCAGGAGGCTTTTTTATTGAAAGTGAAAGATGGATTTATTCACTTTGCCCATGCTTATGCCCATCAGTTTGAACCCGACATCGAAACCGTATTGCGTCAACAAACGTTGGCTTCGTCCGTAGCCGTTGAATTCTTTTTAGCGTATCGCAAACAACCAAATCCGCCCCCCATTTATCTTTTGATTGACGAATACGATCAATTTACCAACGAATTATTATCCTTTCATTTTGCCGATTTCAAAGAGATTGTTTCCCGAAATGGTTATGTGCGCAAATTTTATGAGGTTTTAAAAGAAGCTGCTATGAAAGGAACGATTGCACGAATCTTTATGACGGGGGTTGCACCCGTGACCGTGGATAGTATGACCAGTGGGTTTAACATCGTAACAGATCTTTCAAGGCATCCCTTTTTCCATGATTTGCTGGGTTTCACCGAAGCCGAAGTGACGGATTTGCTTCAAAAAATAGAAGTTTCGGACGTTCAATTACCGTCAATCCTTGAAGATTTGCGGAATTGGTATGATGGGTATCGGTTTTATCGCAACGCCAAAACACATTTATATAATCCCGAAATGGTGCTCTATTTTATGCAATATTTTCAAAGTGTTCGAGAATATCCTGAAAAAATGTTGACTGCAAATGTGGCTACAGATTATAAAAAAATTGCAAACATTTTTCGGATTGCAAACGAAGAAACGTTAATTATTGAGCAGTTGACTCAGTTTTTGGAAACGGGCAGTATCAAAAGTTACCTCACCGAACGGTTTAATGTCGAATTAGGCTTTACGATTAGTGACATTTGGAGTATGCTGTTTTATTCGGGGATGACCACGATTCATTGGGCAATGATTACACGTTTCAACTGCCGAATTATGTGATTAAAGGCTTGTATTATGATTATTTTATGGCGTTACAACTCGGGATGTCGTATGGGAATTTGCGCCATGAAATCCGCGAATCGGTGTATCAATTGGTGATGCACGGCGATATTGAACCGTTTACGAAATACGTTGCACGCGTCCTTGATAAAGAACATTCGACCCGCGATAATTATGGTTATAACGAAAAACACCTCAAAACGCTCGTGATTGGCATGCTCTTTCCGTATGAAAGTTACTTGATTCGCAGCGAAATGGAGTTCAATCGGCGTTACATTGATATTTTTTTGGAACGCATTCCGCAAGTGGACATCAA
>JBEEMZ010000313.1:0-5427 GCA_041192405.1 Bacteroidota bacterium
ATAATTTTTTTTTTAATTTTTAAACCAATCATGAAGATGCCTTCTTTTTTTACTTCCAACAAATGGTTACTATCAAGCAGCATTCTGATTGCCTTGATGGGCACGGTTGCGGTCAGTCACACGTATGATTTCATCAAATTGAAACCGCTAAATCCTAAGTAATCACTTCATATCCAAACCAAAGATTCCTTCGCCGCCGAAAAAGGACGTGTATGTGTTGTTTTTTTGAATTTAGCAAGCCAAATTTAAAAAAAACAACACACACACGTCCTCAAAAAGTCCTTTTCCGCCGAAGGCGGTATGACCGCACAACTTAGGTGTAAAAGATTCCTACGGAATGACAAGGCGGCATAACCAAACGCCCCTATTTCGGTAGAAACACCGCTTCATTCTTCTGCCAATACGCTTTAATAGCGGCTGCCAGTTTCTCGTTACCCTGTTTCGCTGCTGCAAGGAGAGAAGGGTCGGTCTTGATAACGGTTTGGGTCTCCGATGCTGCGGTGGTTCCTTTTTTGTTCACCACTTCGATGGTTGGGGTTTCGTCATCGCCTTCTTCGACGTTGATTTGGCTGTACAAGATCTTTTTCAAATCAATGATTTTGTACAATTCATACGTCCCCCCCCTTTTGTCGGACATGTATTGGGATTTCAAACCTCTTGCTTTGTCATAATCCGACTGTTTTCCCTGAAAAGCACCTTCAATCCGACGGAAATCATTGGTTTTAGGGTTGAATAAAGCTACTGAGTAATACCATTTGGAGTCTTGAATCAAGTCTTTGAAACCATCTTGATCCCAATCCTCTAAACGGACTTCATCCCGTTGGTCATCGGTTAAAATACTGTCCACGATGATGCAACCGCCCGCTTTCGGGGTGATTTTCAACCATTGAAGCGTTTTTTTGTCGTTTTGCAACCGTTCAATAAGCGCATTGTTTTGTTCAAATTTGGCAAGAACCGTCCCTTTGCGTTGGCAATCCGCACTCACAGCGGCGGTTGTTGCAACGGGCGCGGCAGGCGTTGCGGCGGGCGCGGTGGTCGTTGCGGCAGGTGCGGCAGTCGCGGTTGTAGCAGCGTTATGCCCCTTTTCGGACTTTGACGTGCAGCTAACCACCATAAAAACACTTAGGCAATAAATGTAAAATTTCATTTGTTTGCTTTGATGAACGTAAGTTTAAATAAGTTTAAAAAAAATCTTAGTACATGACAAAAAAGGCGCAGATACTTTTCCCGCAGATTTCGCAGATTTTTTGCGCAGATTTGCGCGGATATTCCAAATTTTAGTTTAAAAATCTGCGGGAAAAAGCACCTCTATTTTTTTTTCATGTACTGAGAAAAAAAATAGAATTCAATGAATTGCGATGCAAAGATAAATCGCTTCTAAAAAAGGTGCAATAGTTATTTCTAACTATATGTTTTTTAAAAGATTGATAATCAATGATTTATAGTTTATTATTTTGCAATTTTTTTTTCAAGGTTTGCGAAACCGATGGGCGAGCCGCGTTTAAACAGCCAAACGGACGATTTCAAGTGCTTCTAACCCATCGTCATTCACCACTTTGACGGCAATCGTATGTTGACCCGCCTTCAACGAAAGCGTTTGTTCGCCTTTTTTGTCCAACAGGATGCTCGGACGAAAGCCTATATTCGATTTATAATCCAAATCCCAACTATAAAATTGGATTTCGCAATCCGATTGCGCCGTTGCGACCAATTGAACGGCTTGCAATCCTTTTTTATCGCTCTGGAAAACCGTCTGCGTGACTTGCAATTTCGGACGGTGCGCCATCGGCACGATTTCCGATACTTTCACTAATTGAATATTAACATGATCCACATTTTTCAACCGCGCAACTTCTTCATACGCGCCTTTGCCAAACGAAAACGCGATTAAATAACCTATCGGACGGGTTGTGAAAACAAATCGCGTTGTTGCATTAAGCGCATTTCGGTCACTTTGATGGCTTGCACCGATTGATCGATGCCGAGCCATCGTCTTTTTAAACGGTCGGCTACCGCAACCGTCGTCCCGCCGCCTACAAACGGGTCAAGGACAACATCGCCTTCATTCGATGCCATTTCGATAATGCGCTCTAATAACTTTTCGGGTTTTTGAGTGGGATAACCGATGCGTTCTTTGGTTTTTGAACCAATGTTTGTAATATCAATCCAAATATTACCTAAAAGTTGACCTTTGGAGTCTTCCAAATGCTTTTTAAAACGAGGCGTACCATTTTTGCTGATTTCGATAAGTTGATGCTTATCTAACAATTCTAATTTTTCAAAGGTTGTTAAGGTTTTTGCCTGCGCCTCACCCACTAAATGAATCACCATTTCTTTGGGAACAGACCAACTTCTACCTACCTTTTTAGGATGATACCCTTTCCATTCAGGGTCTTTGGGATTGGTTTTAGGTCCCGTCATGTCTCTTAGTGAATAATGACCTTTCTCATCTTGATGTCTATAACTATCATTCACATAATCTTCTTTCAATGCCACATAAATCGGATGATAAGTAGCTTGTTTCGATTTAGAATAATACCAAATCGTATCCGTCAAAACCGCTAATTTTTTGATTGCATCATTATGTGCATTGGTTCGTTGCCAAGTGATTTCGCCTCGAAACTGTTCATAACCAAACAATTTATCCATGATTTCCACACGGATATATGCATTGGCGTGCCAGTCGCAATGCAGGAAGATACTGCCCGTCGGTTTCAAGATACGGTGCATTTCGCGGACGCGTTCTTTGAGCCAGTCAATGTAATGCGGGATGCCGCCGAGCCATCGATCTTGGAAACTGCGGATTTCGCCCGCATCGCCCCAGATGACTTCATAATTGCGATTGGAAAAGAAAGGCGGGTCTAAGTAAATCAAATCAACGGATTCACTGTCCACGCGTTTCAACATTTCTAAATTATCGCCGAGAATTAAAGAATTCATAAACAAGGTTTTGGCGCAAAGATAGCAAAAGGTTCTAAAACGACCAAAGGCAGTCGTTAAAACTGCCTTTGGTCATTTTGAAAAGGATAAAAAGCGATTGTAAGGCACCTCAATGACCTTTTTGCTGCTCAAAAAACGCTTGTACTGCTCTTTTCATAATCGCTTGATTGGGTAACGGAATGCCCAATAAATCCTCATTATCAATGATAAACGCATTAAAATGATCCAAAATAGCGGTAGCAAATCCTGTAAACGGTTTATTCGCTTGTTTGTACAACGTGAGTTCTCTTAAAATTTTAGTCACCTCAATTTTAATTCTTTTTTCGCTGGGTAATGGGTTTTCAAGGTACTCACTCAGAATCCGTTCTTGAATCGTTAAAACCATGTCACCTCTACATTTAATGAGTTCTGGGCGATCCAAACCATAGATTTGAATAGATTGTTTTCCTTTTTCCGTCAAAGCTTTCACATTCCCATCTTTTAAAAAAAGAAAATGCTCCATCGGTTTATCTATCGCAGGATGCAACAGTAACGGTTGCTCCGCCCTCAACCCATCGGAAAGAATATGACAAGCGGTTTTGTCAAAATTGCCATTCGGTTGAATGGGATGATTTTTAAGGCGATCCGTCTCCTTTTCTATTGGAAAATGTGTTTTTTTATAAACCGTATTGCAGGTACGACACGATAGTAAAAGATTTGTCCATTCATAACTCAACCAATAATAATGTTTTATAGGTCTAAAATGTTCTGCATCATAAGCCGCACCTGCACTCGTATCGCATTCACAATAAGCACATTTATTATTAAAAATTAAAATCAGTTTATCCTTGACTTCTTTTGCGCCATAAACCGTTCTATCGGCTTCATGCTTCTGTTGTTCCGCCATAAGACGGTCTAACCACGAACGCCCCGTTGGATTGTTCGGTTTTTTCTTATTTTTAGTAGTTTTATATCTTTTTTTAGATAGATAAGCCTCTGATAATGAATCTATTACATCATCAAAGTAGGAATTTATTGGAATCATTCAAACCAAATTTATTTACTGAACTAATCCTTGTGCTCTTAGAGATTGAATCCTTGCTTTCATTTTTTTCATAAAATCCACGTCTTCATAATCGTCAGTTGGAATCACCTCTTGAGAAGTTGCGCCTCTTGCGAAAAGTTGTTGAAATCCGAAAATAGGAGAGGTCAACAACGCACTTGGGTTTAAGCGATGAATTTCCATTTCATCATCCTTTCGGTCTGCGGTAATGCCGTTTTCAATCGTTCTGGAAACGGTTAAAACCACTGCGGGAATGCTTTTAGGCAAACTTAATATCGGAATAGGACTATGTGTCGAAACAATAAATTGAATCTTAGGAAAAACGGTGGACAATAAATAAGGCAATTCATACTGATAATTGGGGTGCAAATGCGCATCGAATTCGTCAATCAAGACGATTCCTTGCAAATCTTCTAAGGAATTATCCGAATGAGTGGATAAACGCGCCACCATATCGCCGATCATCGTTAACACACTTCGGTAGCCTGCCGCTAAATCATCTAATTTAACGGGTTCATAAGTCTTCCCGTTATTACTCTTTTCATAATATCGGACTTGATAGCGATTCGGAATCTGTTCTTTTTCAAAATATTCTACGGTTATGTTTGCCAATTGAGGCAATATACTTAGAAGGATTTTTTTTAATAAATCAAACGTTTTAAGCCTTGTTTTTTCCTTATTTTCGACTTTAGCGCGTTCGGCTTCCATTAAAATGCGTTCAATATTAATTAATAATCCATCGTTGTTGAATAAAGAATACGTTTTTTGACTGGTTTTGCCTTTGGAACCGTTCCCCGAATCCATACTATGGATTTGAAAGCGGCTTGCTCCATAACCTGCCATTTGAAAATCGGGGTTCGACACTTTTTTGGATTGTGCATTGTGCGCAAAAGGTTGATTTCGATGATAGCCATTGACGTAAATCCGACTTTGGGCAGGAAGCGATTCCACGAAATCTTCATCGCCAATGAAACCTTTGGCAATCGCTCTTAAAATAGAGGTTTTGCCAAAACCATTTTCGCCTGTTAGGAAAACCCATTGAGCATGAGTAGGGATTTCCAGAGCCAAATGTTTAATGCCTTGGAAATCAAAGACTTCGATGCGGGATAACGCATTGGGCAAAGGCGGATTTTTATGCTTTAAGAGCCGTTGACGCTCTTTGATCCAACCCGAACGTTTTTCATTTTCGGTCATAATTGATTTTATTTTGGGTTTGAAAACGGAGCATTAAGCATTTATAAAAAATGCAGTCCTTACAAAACAGTAAAGTACCTGATTTGTTGACTAAAAATGAAAATCCGTTCCGAATGGCGATTGGAAAAGAAAGGCGGTCTAAGTAAATCAAGTCGAAAATGCGTTGCGCAAAATTTTAAAACAAAATTTCGTAAATTTGAAAAATTTACGAAATTGGTGGCGAAACGTTCTAAAACGACCAAAGGCAGTCG
>JBEEMZ010000314.1:0-5420 GCA_041192405.1 Bacteroidota bacterium
ATTGTAATTGGCTCCCGATTGTTTGAGGTCTTGCCAAGTTGGCGTTGCGGGGCTTTGGGCAACCAATGAATTGACAAAAAATGCCAATAATATTGTTCCAATCAACAGCCGAAGGGTTGAGCATGAAAAATGAAGTTTCATTGTAGGTTTGTAAAATTTATAAATAAGCTAATGAATTCGTATAATAAGTATTTGATTATCAATAATTTATGGAAATTATGCTTGCAGCAATTGCTACTTATAGAACCAATCGTTGATTAAACGATTTGTTACCTATCTGTTTGGTTAATCAGCATAGAATCATTGGAATTATCGTTTCATTATTGGAGTCTTTTATATATTATTTCGGTGCTTATCATTTGAGTTTGCTTATTCTACGGAGTTGTTAAAATTTTAATGTATAAGTAATTGATTATCAATATTTTTCGCAGATTCTCGCCGATTTTCTTTTGGAACCTTTTTCTGCGAAAATCTGCGGGAAAAAACATATTATAATTTTAACAACTCAGTAGTGTAGAGTTTGCCTTTATAAATTGAAAAAATATGTTTTCAATACACAAAATTACAATTTATTATAATACCATTCAAGTTTTATTATGATTTTATTTATAATTTTAAAATAAATATTTTGATTGATTTAGCTGACCGAAGTTTGAGTTCGGTTCATGGAAGGACGGATTACACGGATTTAAACGGGATTGATACGGCTGTTTTGATTAGTAGCCTCATTGGTATGCGATTTTAAGTAAAAAACAGGTGTACTAATCCGTTCAAATCTGTGTAATCCATCCTTCCATGAACCCAACTCAACCTTTTGTCAGCTACGAAGGCTGATTCTGAAATCCAAAATCCTTATAAATAGCTATCTTCGCGCCGCTAAAAATGCAAATACCTATTTAGCGTACCAATTATGTTTAAATTCAAACAAATTTTGATTTTTTTGATTCTTTGGAATCAAATGCAGGCTCAAACGGACACCGTTTTGACAGCCAATGACATGCAAACCGTCCTCATCCAAGAGAATCGTTTGCAAATGCCCTTGTCATCAGCGACACGCAGCATTCAAATCATCACCAAAGCTCAAATTCAACAATTACCCGCGTCAAGTCTCGGAGAAGTGTTGAGTTTTGTGGCGGGTTTGGATGTGCGGCAACGCGGCGTTCATGGCGTGCAAACCGATGTGAGTGTACGTGGCGGCACTTTTGACCAAACGCTCATTCTATTGAATGGCGTGAAATTAGCAGACCCGCAATCAGGGCATCATGCCTTGAATTTGCCCATTGATTTAGACAATATAGAGCGCATTGAAATCCTAAAAGGCGGCGCGGCGCGCATTTTTGGGCAAAATGCATTTGCAGGAGCGATAAATATCGTTACGAAAGTATCGAATGAAGGGGCTGCAACAGTTGGTTTGATGGCGGGATCGTTTTCTACTTGGGGTTTCAAAGCGGGTATCACATTGCCGATGCGCGATTTTTACCACCAATTGACATTATCCAGTGAGCGTTCAGATGGTTATCGCTCGTATAATTCGGATTATCAAATAGATAATTTGTTTTATCAAGCGAAATGGAAAATGGTAGGACGCGATTTGAATATTTTGGCAGGGACGACGACGCGCAAGTTTGGTGCGAGTGGTTTTTATTCACCAAAAGATACGAGTAGCGAGTATGAACAGACGCAATCCAGCTTTGCAGCGATAGATATGCCGTTTGAAATCGGTGCTTGGACGCTCAAACCACGCCTTGCTTGGCGCAAACATGAGGATGATTATCAATATTATCGTTACGCGCCTGATTTGTATCGCAATCGCACCAAAAGTAATATTTTAACTGCCGAGTTGCAAACCACTTATAAAAGTGATTACGGAACCACTGGAATGGGTTTGGAAATGAATCAAACTTGGTTTGAAAGTTCGCGGTTGGACACACATCAGCGTACTCAAATGAGTTTATTTATGGAACATCGGTTTGAATGGAAGGATTTGACGG
This sequence comes from Bacteroidota bacterium, assembly GCA_041192405.1. Taxonomy (GTDB): domain Bacteria; phylum Bacteroidota; class Bacteroidia; order Chitinophagales; family Saprospiraceae; genus JAAFJT01. Next base: position 1,992 of record JBEEMZ010000314.1, read on the forward strand.
TTACGCCAGGCGTAATGTTGACCAATTATTCTGATTTTGGCAGTCATGCGTTTCCAGGATTGGATTTTGGTTATCAAATCCATCCACAACTTCGTTTTTTTGCGAATTATGGTGCGTCGTACCGAGTGCCGACTTATACGGATTTGTATTTTAAGAACGCTGCCAATAATGCGAACCCCAATTTGAAACCTGAAAAAGCCAATAATTATGAATTGGGGTTGAAATATCAGGCAGGTCAAATTCAAGCAAGCCTTGCTTTTTTTAGGCGAGATGGTTACAATATCATTGATAGAACCAAAGATTCTTTGCCTCAAAAATGGTCTCCAACCAATTTAAATTTGTTGAAAACGACAGGTATTGAATTTAATTCGGAATGGAAACCTTTTGATAATCCAAAGTTTGCATGGATTAAAAGCATTTCAATGTCTGCGACTTATTTGACCAAGACAGAATTGGAAAAAACGGTTGCATTATCGCGTTACGCGCTGGATCAATTGAATTGGCAACTCAATGTAGGGGTGCATCATCGCATTTGGAAAGCATGGTCTCAAACGATTCGAATGCGTTATTTAGAACGGATTAATTTGCCTAATTATACGGTAGTGGATTTGAAATGGTTTTGGATTCAAAATCAATGGAATATATATCTACAAGCAAGTAATTTGTTGGATAGAGCTTACACCGAAAGCAATGGTATTCCGATGCCGAAGCGATGGATTTCTGGCGGTGTGGCGTATCGGTTGAAATATTGAAAGATTGCTTATAAGATGGTCTGAATGTGGATTTTTTGGATTCGGTAGATTTTTTTAATCCGCCGAATCCAAAAATCCATCTTCAAATACAGCGGTGAATTCATTAAAAATGTTTATCTTACTGCCTAATGTCGTTAAAAACTAAAATGAGTTAGTTCGCTGCTGAATTGTTTCTTTAAAATATTGATTATCAATTGTTTAAGGAAACAACGCACGAGCCAATTCACTAACTTACTAATTAACTCACAATGGCAAATTTAAATACTGAAGTCAACAAAACGCATACTTATGATGCGATTGTCATCGGTTCAGGCATGAGTGGCGGCTGGGCGGCTAAAGAATTATGCGAAAAAGGTTTAAAAACCCTTGTCTTTGAAAAAGGGCGCATGGTCGAACACGTCACGGATTACCCGACAATGATGCAGGATACTTGGGAATTAGCACATCGAGGCAGTTTAACGCCCGAAGAAGCTAAAAAACACCACGTCCAAACTCGAAGTGGCTTTATCGGCGAAGCAAATAAGCATTTCTTTACCAATGATTTGGAAAATCCATACATTGAAGACGAGCGTTTCGATTGGATTCGCGGGAATCAAGTCGGAGGGCGTTCCTTGATTTGGGGCAAACAAGTTTATCGTTGGAGCGATTTGGATTTTGAGGCAAATGCCAAAGACGGTATTGCGGTTGATTGGCCCGTTCGCTACAAAGATATTGAATCTTGGTACACGTATGTTGAAAAATTTGTAGGCGTGAGTGGTGAAAAATTGGGATTACCCCATTTGCCAGATGGCTATTTTCAACCGCCGATGCAATTAAATTGTCTTGAGCAGCATTTCAAAAAGGAAATGAAGCAAAAATTCAAAGATCGGTATATTACGATTGGTCGAGTGGCGCATTTGACCGACCCTCAACCTTGGCATTTGGAAGCGGGACGCGGGCAATGCCAAAATCGAAATCGTTGTTCGAGAGGTTGCCCGTATGGAGCGTATTTTAGTGCGAATGCTTCGACCTTGCCTGCGGCGAATAAAACAAAAAATTTTACGATTCGTCCGAATTCAATTGTTCACTCCATTATTTTGGATGAGAAGACGAATCGCGCCATGGGCGTTCGGATTATTGACAGCGAAACCAAACAAACGATTGAATTTTATGCTAAAATCATCTTTTGTTGTGCATCAACCTTAGCGACGACGCAGATTTTGTTGAATTCGACTTCGACGCGTTTTCCAAATGGCATGGGCAATGATAGTGGCGAATTGGGTCATAATTTGATGGATCATCATTACCGAGTCGGGGCGGGGGCGAGTTATGACGGTTTGGAAGACCAATATTATAAAGGTCGTCAACCGACAGGTTTATTTATTCCTCGTTATGTCAATATTGATGCAAAATCTAAAAATCCGAATTTCTTGCGCGGTTATGATTATCAAGGGGGGGCTTCGCGGGCAAATTGGGGTCGTGGAACAAATACAGAAGGGGTTGGTGCTGCTTTTAAAGATGGGTTGTACAAACCTGGTACTTGGGGAATTGGGTTAGGCGGTTTTGGGGAAGTTTTGCCTTATCATGACAATCAAGTTGCGTTGGATAAGGAGAAAAAAGACCAATGGGGCATACCGTTGTTGCGTTTCAATGCCAAAATGAGGGAAAATGAGTTGAAAATGCGCGAACAAATGAAAAATGATGCAGTTGAAATGTTAACGGCAGCAGGTTATAAAAATGTAACGCCTTTTGATAATGCAGGTGGTTTGGGCTTAGGTGTTCACGAAATGGGGACAGCGCGGATGGGCAGAGACCCTAAAACATCTGTTTTGAACGGTAATAATCAAATTCATGCCGTTCCGAATGTGTTTGTAACAGATGGCGCATTTATGACTTCGGCGAATTGTGTGAATCCATCTATTACGTATATGGCATTTACGGCGCGAGCTGCCGATTTTGCTGTTAAAGCAGTGAATAACAAAAATCTTTAATTAATGATAAATTAACGTGAGTTCGATAATAAAAAATGGATTATCAATGATTTAGAACCTTTTCATCATCGAAATTTATCATTCATCATTCAATTAAAATGAATCGCAGAGAATATCTTAAAAATACAGCATTGTTCTTAGGTTACGCAGTTTCGGCGAGTGCTTTGACGAGTACTTTTATGGCTTGCAATAGCGACCGACAAGTTCAATTGGATTGGAAACCAACGTTTTTAACTGCCAATCAAGCTAAAACATTAGGCGAAATGACCGAAACGATTTTGCCTAAAACGAGTACGCCAGGTGCCAAAGAAATCGGCGTACCACAATTTATAGACAGCGTTTTAAACAAATTGTTATCCGAAGCGGATCAACAAGATTTTAAAAAAGGGTTAGAAGCGTTGGAAAAAGTTTGTCAAAATCTTTGAACTCTTCTTCTAAATGTTCAATTTCCTTTTCATTCAAAAGACTTAATTCTTCCTTAAAATTATACGATTTCATTGATTTCTGACGCATAAAAATTACAAAATCAGTCTTTTACGCCCTTGTTTTTATTTTAATGTCAATAAGAATGACCGCGCAAACCAGCTTGACCGATGCTTATTTTCCATCGGCAAACGACTCGCTCCAAACTGCCGTCGCACTCCCGCAATTGACGCGTGTATTGCGCCTCACACCCGCTTCGACCATCTCCGTCTGCAACTGGTTGG
>JBEEMZ010000315.1:0-5404 GCA_041192405.1 Bacteroidota bacterium
TATTATTGAATCATTTTTCTTAGTGAACCTTTGTGAAAAATTATAACATTTATAATTATAAAATACATAAAATCGGATTTAACGGTCAAGGGAATATTTTCTACGGTTGCCGAAATAATTCTATCGTAAAAACCAATCCCTTTTTCATCATCTGTAAATTGCCCAAGCCGCAATGTTGGAGCTAAAAATTTCATTTTAAGGTCTTCTTCATTCCAACTTTGAACACTTTTGACAGCTAATTTGAAAATATCATCAAAATTGCGCTGTTCATGCGGCTCTAATAGGGCTGCGGGTGCATGGAGCCACGCTTGCATCAAAGGCGTTTGATACTCAGTGATTCGATTGAGTTGAAATTTATCAATCAAGTCACCTTCACGCCCATTTTTACCTGAATATTCATTAGCTTCTTTTTTTTTCCTTGCCATGATATGTTTTTTTTGATTTTGAACTTAAAATGTGAAGAAGATGCCGCAAAAATAACTATTTTTGTCTAAAAATTACGCAAACGAAGGATTCCAATTTTGAAAAATCAAAGACTTATTACTATGAATCGTTGGATTATCATCGCCCTTTTGGTCGCAGTAGGCGCACTGTATTTCAGCCAAAAGCGGACTCCGCGCAACATTTATCGTTCGTTTTATTATTGGAAACAGGTGCCGTCAACTATAAACGAAACATTCGATTCAACGCAACTCAATGCATTGAAATTGAAACGAATGTACATTAAATTTTTTGATATAGATTGGCGATTAGGTGATGGTGCGTATCCGCGAGAGTCGTTTGCACGCAATTTAGATTCGTTGACAATGCCGATTGAAGTGGTGCCTGTAGTCTATATTATGAATCATGTTTTTCAAAAAGCGGATTCGACATCTTTGAATAGGTTGACTCAAAAATTAGTTGAAAAAATTGGGGTGAAATATCCTGAAATTCAATTAGATTGTGATTGGTCGGGTTCGACGCGGGATAAATATTTCAATTGGTTGCGACAATTGCGGGCAGCGTTACCGAAAACCGTTTTACTGAGCGCAACAATTCGGTTACATCAAATCAAGGATAAAGTTAAAATGGGTGTTCCGCCTGTTGATAGAGGATTGTTAATGATGTATAACTTCTTGAATCCCAGTGATTTCAATGAGCGCAATTCGATTTTTGAAGCCGCCGAAGCTAAAAAATATTTGAAAAATAATGCTCAATATCCATTACCTTTGGACGTTGCGTTGCCGTTATTTCGTTGGGGTATCGTGTATCGCAGTCATAAATATTTCCATTTATTCAATAATTTGAATTCAAAAGTGGCTGATAGTTTGTTGTTTTTGACCAAAAAAGGACGGTTTTACGAAGTCAATGCCGATACGGTTTTCCGAAATACGTATTTGCGTTACGGCGACAAAATCAAAATCGAAGCAATTCAAGACGCAGATTTGATGGATTGTGCGCGACTTGCCGCACCATTAGTCAAAAAAACCAATGATTTACATATTAGTTATTTCCATTATGAAAATGATTTAATCACCACGTTCAAACCAGAAACGTATGAACAAGTTTTTCAAATTTTTAACAATTAGTACGATTTTAAGCCTGTTGCCGAGTTCGGCGGGCGTTCAAGCCTGTTGGAATGGCTTTGAACACGATCGGTATAACTTCCGATTTTGGCTTTTGCATACGGATTTGGTTCCGATGCAAGCAATTAACGTGTTGGGTTACACGCGTTTCAAAGAGGATGCCGACTGGCAACGGAATGATATTTGGTCTCAATGCCCATTTGACACGACTTTTTATACACAAAATGTTTTAGAATGGCAAACGGTTCTTGGCGCAACGCCGAAAGTTGAAGCAAAAGATATTCATAAAATTTTATATAATTTGGAGCCTTTGGTTTATTTTCGGCAGATGAAAGGCGATTCATTGCGTCAAAATACGTTTATTCAAGCGTTGAAATCGTCAAAACCATTGTTGGAATACGTCAATTATGCTAAAAATTGCGAATATTTAATGGGCGCGGAAGATCCTTGGAAGAGTGATGAGAAGAAAAGAACGGTGGCGTTTCAAAAACATGTGACGCTTGGCGAGACCCATTTAAAAAACAGTGCAACGCCTCCATTTGTGCGTGAAAGAACGGCGTATCAATTGGTCAAATTGTCGCATTATTTGAAGGATACTGCCAAAACAATGTCACTTTATAAACAATATTTTGAAAAATCGGATTCAAAAAGTTGGATTCATGGTTCAGCGAGTTATTATGATGCGTTGGCACATCAAAATCCGTTGGTTCGGAATGCGTTATTAGCATACGTTTTTGAATCCTCCATTGATAAACGCGAAGCGGCTCTGAAAATGTTTGACATGGAAGATGATGTATTGCGCAAATCGCTCGCAGCCACGCGCTCGCCGCAAGAAAAGGCGCGAATGATGCTTTTGCCGTTGATGAAAAAAGAAGGTCGGACGTTGACCGATATGCAAAAAAATTATCAAGTCGAGCCTAAAAATCATTTGTTGCCACTCGCTATTCAACGGGAAATCAATAAGTTAGAAAACTGGATTTTTACCAATCGTTTTACGCAATATGCGGAATCAAGCGCGAAACCTCGTGAGTCTGAACGCGAGGAAAATCAGGTGGCTATTGATGCTCGCAATTTGCAATCCGATTTGTTGTATTTCGACCAAGTTTTTGGATTTGTCAAAACGGTTGTGACTGAAAAAAAACAACCGAATGTAGCTTATTGGAATTTGGCGGCAGCCCATTTGTCGTTTATGAAAAAGGATTTTGCAGGCGCGAAACAATATTTGGCAGCCGTCAAAACGGCACAAAATCCATCAACTGCCATTCAATTGCAAGCGGCTTTGACCGAATTATTATGTGATTTGTACGCTGCGCCGCGTTTGACTACTGAAAATGAAGCCGCCATTTTGAAATTTGATGCGTACTTGCAACAAAATAAACAAAATATTTATGATTACGCCACTTTTCGGAGTCAAATCATGCGTTTTTTGTCAGAACGATTTGTTAAAGACGGTCAAGTAGCGAAAGGCATGTTGATTTTAAGCAAATCGAATTTGACTTATGGTTCGATTATGGATATTTGGGAGAAGACTTTTTATCATTCCATTCTCGAAACCAATAATCCGCAAGTCGTTGCGCAAATCATTGACATCGTAACTCGCAAAGAACGTGGAACTGATTTTGAACGTTGGCTGTCAGGCGAACCGAAACCGTATGAACGTTATAGAAGCGAATTGGATGCGTCAAAACAAAAACCATCTTGGAGTATTTCTAAGCTAAAAGATTATCAATCAATGATTTACATCAAACGCGATGAGTTAGATAGTGCTTACGCGGTGTTGAAAACGATTCCAGAAAAGCATTGGACGGAATATCCCTATTCGACTTATTTGATTGATAATCCGTTTCAATATGTGGGGCATATTCCGAGTCATTGGTCAGATGATAGTTTGCCAAAAGCGAAATATACGAAAACCGCTTTTGTCAAAAAACTCATTGACCTCAAACAACAATTGAAAACAGATCCAAAAAAATATGAACAAAATTATTTTTCAATCGGTGCGGCGTATTATAATATGACGCAACATGGTAATTTTTGGTTGATGTCCGAAATCGCTTGGGATCGGTGGGAGCGTCCTGAACGCGGTGCGGCGCAGGAGGTGTATTATGGTTGCAAGCGGGCGGCAGATTGGTTTGCAAAAGGTGTGGCGAATTGTGCTAAAAAAGAAAATGCAGCAATCTGTTGTTTTATGGCAAATCGCTGTCAGTATCAACAAGATAAATATAATTACGAAATTAAATATGCCAAAACGCCCGATGATAAACGCCCCGATTTTAAAGCGCAGAAAACGCCACTTTGGGCTACTTTTAAAACGCGTTTCAAGGATGGGGGTGCGTTTGAAAAAAGAGAATATTGGTGTCAACATTTAGACGCGATGATGGCGGCGATTGATAAGTAATGAATGGTGCCCAGTATTGTTCCGACAAATAAGGTTTGTGGGAAAAAAAAACACCAGATAGATGCAAATTTTTAAAAAGTGATTTTTTTGCAAAGAAAATCACTTTTTAAAAATTTGCATCTATCTACCCCCTTCGGGCGGCGCGACCTTTTTCACAACCCTTATTTGTGAAAGCAGTAGTTGGAACTTGTGGTAAATGGTGCGATAATCTAATAATTCAACCCTAACAAAAATCCAATCGTAAAGTTCGCATCCCAATCAAATACAAATTCTTTACAACCTGTCGCATCTGCAACCGCTTTGTAAATATTAATACCACTTTTTGTTTTAGCCTTATCGGAATTGTACAAACTCGGCGCGTTCAAAACGGTATAACGCTCCTTGCCCGAACGCACTTGTTGCGCCAATTCAAACGGAACGCCTCCTATAATAAAACACGTTTCGCGCTTGCCCGCAGGGACTTTTGCCGCTTTCGCCTTTACATCCGCGTAAACTGCATCATCCGTTTTGCCATCTTGGAAATATTTCGCCCCAAAACTTTCCAAACTGGTGATAGCACCTTTGTCCGACCACGTAATTTTGGTGTTGCCCGACCCGATATCCACCACAAAACCATTGCCTTCATACGTTTTCGGCAAAACGCATTTCGCACCTAATTTGCCTTCAACTTCTGCGGTCACGGTATTGACGTAAAAACTGCGTTGTTTCAAAAGTTCAATGATTTTGGCAGTCATCGGCACTTTTTGCGCCCCCGAACTAATCACAAAATGCACATTTTTAGGCAAAACACCATAATCCGTCATGCTTGTGATGTATTCCACCAATTTAGATTTGATTTCGGTATCATTCGTCAATTTATCATATACGAGACTTGCACCGAAATCTGCTTTTTTTAATTCCCAATTTTTTTGCGCATCCACATTGATAATGAAGGAGTTAAAGCCACTCGCGCCCAATTCAACAACGCCTTTTAACTTGCCATTTTCAGGAGTTGGGTTGTTGTAAATGAATTTTGGACGTGCGCCTGTATTCGCGGGCGGCGCAACAGGTTTGTTTGCAGGTGTCGGCGTAGCAGGCGCGGGCGGCAGGTTATTGCCTGTTTTGGGTGCAGCAGTACCATTTTGCGCCTCATTTGGTAGCGGATTCGTTGTTGCAGAACCATTGTTAGATGCAGATTCAGAGGCAGCAACCCCTGAAGTGGGCGTTTTTGCACCGAATCCGAATTTCGGACCGATTTTCTTAAACGCGAAAAAAACACCCAAAACAATACCGACGGTCAAAAGCAGTCGAGAAAAAGGAGTTAAACGATTCATTACGATTGGTTTTAAACTGTTTGCAAAAACTTAAAAAGAAGTGCAATAGTACGTTTTTTTTGAATTATGTGGTAATGATGAATTTTTTTTTAAACAAAAAGGTCGTGCAAGTTTGGTTGGATGGTCTT
>JBEEMZ010000316.1:0-5399 GCA_041192405.1 Bacteroidota bacterium
ATCGTTCTCGGTAATTTTTTATATATAAATAATATTCAACTGGCTCATTGTTAATTATTTGTGGTGAAGTTATAGATTTTAGTGGTGGAAAAGCTGGATTTGTACGAATGAAATTGTGGGCAAAGAGACTCCAAAATTCACTCATCGGAAACGAAATGGGTATAGGTTGAAAAAATTCATTATTCAATTGCTTGCCAGAAAGTTGGTGAGCATATCCAAAAAAACGTTTTTTTTTTTAACCTGATTATAATTTAACTAAAACAATTTTCCTCCGACAGGTATTCTTATGTTTACCAGTTTATAAATTTTATTTACTCTTATTCGTTAATTTTTTAAACATTTAAATTTATGTTAACATCTTATTTTCAATCCAAAGTAGGATTGAGGCAAACGACACTTGTTTGTTTGTTATTATTTTTCCATGCTTTATCTAACGCACAATGCAACAGAAGTAATGTCATCAAGAATGAAATTACAGTGCTTTCTCAAAAAACAGGGGCTACACCAAATGTATTGACAGGATTGAATACGATGTGTGGTATGACATCAGAAATACCCGATCCCGATTTTGTAACAATTATAAACAAACTGAAAACGTTAGCTGTAGTTGAATTGAACACCTTTTTTGCAGATTTTGGCGGCGCACCAACATCATTCGTAGAATTCAAAGATGTTAGCTTGATAGACATTTGGAAAGGCTGTAGCAATGGTGTTGTCATTTCTAAAAAAAATATTGCTTTTTTAAAAACACTAAAACAATTTAAGTTGGATCTAAGCGTTACGGGACAGACTTTTGCCAAGAAATTATATGAGCATATACAAGGCATTGGAAAGTCAGGCAGTAAGAGTAAAGGAGCCCATCTTGGTTCGGAAGTTGGTGGCATTCATGTACGGGTTAAAAATGCGAGTGGTGTATTACAAAATATTACCGATTTACCTAAAAATAGTTTTGGGGCAAGACAATTACCTACTGGATTTATTTTAGAAGTCGCTCAGTACACCAAAAATCCCAATGGTACTGTAAAAATACCTTTGACACCTACATATCAAGTAAAATCAATCAGCCCAGAGGGACATAGCTTCTTTCCAGAGACAATGACTTATGACCAAATCATAGAACAATGCGCTGCTGCATTCATTAATCCGTCACCTGTAAATTGGTATGGTAACAATTTTTCAGACGGATGGGAAGCCCCATCAGAAAACGGCATGATAATTAGATGGCATACATTAACAACCACAAGTGATCCATCGTCTTTTTTTCCAAAATTCTAACAAAAAAATGAAAATAGCTTATAAAATATCGTCGAGTTATAAAAATAACAAAAAAAATATTGAGATTGTATTCTCTGACCCACAATATCATTTGTTGGGTGCTTGTCTTTCCGAATACTCTTGGCACGAGGATAAAGTTTCTTTAGCGAAACAACAATTAGGATATGTTACCTTCTTACAAAAATGGTTAAAAGCAAAAGGTAAAAATAAAGAAAACTTGATGATTAGAAGGGCTAAAAAAAGAGCTGGTTATTCAGAAGAGCAACCAATTCTGTTGGAATATCCGAACATTGGGTATGAGTTAGGAAAATTATTTAACTTAATACCTGCGACTGATTTAAATCAAGCAGTTGTGGATATTAGACCATCTGATAATAAAGTTGTTTTGATAAATCATTGGGATATAGACCCAACAGATGACAGATTATATAAATCTCAACCGCTTTTTTTGGATGGATATCTCTTTCTAAAAGTAATGGAATGGTGGATAAATGAAAGGCAAAAATTATGGGAAGTATCTACATATGATACAATTGAAGGAGAGTTAGATATTTAAGCACTTTGGAAAACTGTAAATTCAATATTTTTTCGATTTATAGTCCTATTTTGGAGTAATGTAAATCGAAAAAATATTGAATTTAAGTTTCGACTTGTTGTCATATAATATTAAAAAAACTACCGAGAACAAAGCACTGCCGCCAATGCCCCGCAAAACCCACCCGCGACGGCTCCACTGCGGGGCAATGCGTCAGTGCGATCGTTTGCAACCATTTTTTACCTATAAATAATATGGAACTCGCTTTCCGTCAAGGAGTTGTGGTGCGATTGTGGATTTTAGCGGTGGAAAGGTTGGATTGGTACGAATGGTTTTTCGAGCAGGAATTTTACAAAATTCAATCATTGAGGACGGAATGGAAGGTGATATGTCCTACCCGCGTTTCGCAAACGAAAGGATTTTCGGGAGAACCGATTTCAAAAGAAGGTCTGTTTGGGATTCGGAACCCTTCGATACCGCTTCCCGAAGTTTAAGAATTCAAATGGAACTATTATTTGTTTTTTGCCCTTTTTTTTAGTGAAACTTCTTACGCCCCGCAACACCACCGCACAAGGCTCGACTGCGGGGTGTATGCGCATGTGTCTTTGTTCTGCGGAATAAAAAAAATCCGAAGAAAATTTAAAACCTGTTCAATAATCAAATAAAAAAATTTTTACATGAAAAAATTACATTTAATCTTTATCAACTTCGTGCTTTTTTTAACGCTTAGTAATGCTCAAAATCTTATAACAAGCAGCATAACTGATATTAACCAAGGGCTTAAAAACCAGCTAAACGCAAAAATAAGTAAGTACCAACTTCTGACGCTTTCAAACCTTCCAACACAGTCGGAATCTATGGCATTTCAAATACAATTGCCCACAGAAACTTGGAATATTGAATTATATACCAACGACATTAGAAGTGAAGGTTTTAAAATACAAGAAATGGGCGCAAATGGTATGAGAAATATTACCTTAGATAAATGCCCTACTTACGCAGGAAAAGTAAATGGCGCAGATGCCCGCTTTTTTATTGATAACAATACACTTTCTGGTAAAGTGTATTTTGAAAATGAGACTATTTCTATAGAACCGCTGAGTTGGAGTATCGGTAAAAAAAATGCACCCGAAAATGTATGGGTTTTATATAAAGATTCAGATGCGATTGTAAAACAACGTTCATGTGGAGTAACAGGGAGAGGTAGAGGAAATGGTACTGTAAATGTAGAAGTTAGAATGATGGTTTTGCCTGCATCTTGTAAAGTATTGAAGGTAGCCGTTGAATACGATTATGAATTTTCACAATTATATGGAGCAAGTAAAGTCTTGGATATTATGCAACAGGTCGATTTTTTTTACTTTCGTGATTTGAAAGTACGTGTAAATGTGTGCTGGTTGGGGGGATGGACAACAAACGGTCAAGGTTATCCATATTCAAACAGTACAATATATACTCAAGTTTCGACAGAATTTTGGAATTATTGGAATGCCAATAGAAACAATATCGTAAGAGACTGTGCTCATATGTTTACTGGAAAAAGTTTAGTAGAACCTATTAGAATGGCTCCTGTGATTAATGGAGAAGCAAATTTAGTACCAGTAGGCTCCAGTACTAAATCATATTCTATGTCAGATGCAGGCTTACTTACTACTAGTTCAGATTGGGCAGCATGTGCGTCACATGAGATTGGTCATAATTTAGGGCATGCTGGACATGATAATGATATTTCTTCAACATATTGTGGTACAAAATTTATTATGTGTGAAGGAAGTAATAAACAAACCGAGTTTTCTGCCAGCTCAAAACAAATTATTGGTAATTTTTTAGACGCTAATACCACACTCGGAATTAGAACAACTTTGATTAATCCGCAATTAAATTACAACAATATAATTTCTACGCCTACTTATATTTCTTCTTATGGACAAACGCTGAATATAGTAAACACGGATGCCTACATCTATAATAATACTTTTACTTATTCGGCCAATAATCCGTCTGTTCTATTTAATCAGACTGTCAATCCTACATTTGTCAATCCAAACGGTGTACCTTATTTCACTTTTACGATTCAATACACCAACACTTGTGGTACTTTTTATCGCTCTATTCCCTTTATTAAATCAAGTAATTTTAGAGCCACAATGCTGTATCCTAATCCTTCTAATGGAAGTTTTTTGATTGACTTCAAGAATGAAGCAATAAACGACATGACACCAAAAGAGGTTAGAGTGTATAACGAAGCACAATACCTTATTTATAGCGAAACAATACAAAGCGATGATGCAATATCGGAAAGTAAATCTACTAAACAACTAAAAATTGATTTGCAAAATCAACCCTTTGGTAAATATTTTGTTATATTAATTTACCCCAATGGAACCACAAAAAATCATCAAATTATTCTTGAAAAATAAAAAAATGTAATTAATATGAAAAAAATATTTTTAGCAGTAGTCATCATAGGCTTGTTTTCTACCTGTAAGAAAACTCCTGAACCCTTTAAGCCCACTTGTACTCATTTTACATTGGAAAAAGTGGATAGTAATGTTTGGAAATATTGTCGTGTACACAATAATTCTGCTCCTGTTAAGTGTAATGACAAAAATGATACGTTGACTTTAAAAATATTAAAACATTTTGACAATATCAAGGCTACAGTACGCCGTGATGGGACTAATAATACTTCTGAACATTGTTTATTGATGGATTTAGGTTATGAAGGTGTTAAAGATAATGGTACAAAAGTAGTATTTAGCTTATTATATCCATTAAATTTGCCAGAATGTTTTAAAAAAGACAAATTAAAAGTTTTGATTAGTGGAGATTTAAGACCTTATCCTGGGTTGAGTGAACTGAATTGTGGCGAACTTTTCGAGCTTACAAAAATAGAAGAAATTCCTTGAAAAGCTTCAAAAATACCAAAGTAGGTAATTGAAATTTAAAGCCTTAATACTGTATTTTGTGTCAAAATAGAACTAATTGAAAATTAATTAGTTCTATTTCGACACAAAACGTAGCGTCACAAATGCAAAAAAAAAATCGCAGAACAAAGCACTCACGCCAACTCGCTGCCAAAGGCTTGACACAAAAGCCAACGCAGGCAGCGTTTGGCGTGAGTGCGACCGTTTAACTATTGTCCTGCAAACGTTCGAGAAGCGTTTTGGAAATTTCGATTCTCGAAATCGTTTCGAGCAAAAAAATTTACCTAAAAAGTTGATTTGTAAGAATTTAGAAATAAAAAATAAAATTCATAAAAAAGTTTTGTGGATTTGAGATTTAAAATGGAACTTTGCAGAAGGTTCGTTTCGAGTTCGGAAAGGGCGCGAAAAGAACTCAAAATGGGGGCGCAGTTGGCAGAAAGAGACGTTTTCAATTGGGATGATAATAATAGTTGAAAAAACGGTTGCAAACAAAGCACTGCCGCCAACGCCCCGCAAAACCCACCGCACAAGGCTCGACTGCGGGGCGGATGCGTCAGTGCGATCGTTGTCCACAATATTTTATATATAAATAATATTGAACTGCTTTTCAACTAAAGAGTTGTGGAGATTTTGAAATTTTAAAACTGGAAAGGTTGGATTGG
>JBEEMZ010000317.1:0-5894 GCA_041192405.1 Bacteroidota bacterium
ACTCAAAAATGAGGTTTCCTATTCAGATACCGTGACACTCATTCATATTCAAAAATTGATTTTAGGAACGGTTGTGAAACACTATCCAGTTCCTTGTCCGCCTGAAACAGAAGAGCAGAGAGCCTTAAAACTGCATTACGATCACTGTGTAATAGCATTTTTTCATCCTGCGCGGTTTGAACTAAGGCTCCCCGATTCCGTTCCATCGCCTTTGAAATGTGAAGTCTATTATAGCCTGAATGGAGTCCGAAAAGTAACTTATCACTCTAAAGTAGATACAATGTCGTGTATCATCGCTAGCAGACGCGGTACCTATTCAGAACCAGGCGACCCGTGTATTTGGGTCATTGGAGAGCATAATTAAAATTAATCTTTTATAACTTATGAAAAAAGGTCTTATTTTGGCTGTGTGCATCACACAGTCCCTACTATTGCTATCTCAAATCGAAAAAAGTACTCTTGAGATGCAGCGAGCCGCATTTGAATATCGTCAAATTGCGGACCCTAACACAGGTCAGGTTCCAATGGAACGACTTTTAAGTGCTTACAACACAACGATCCAACAACAAAAACAGCATCGGGGTAAAACGCTGGATTGGGTGGAACTGGGTCCTCAAAGTGAAGAGTGAGGGCTTTACTCCTCATGCCCAATCAACGGAAAGCGTTTGTCGGAGGGATTACAGGGGGACTATGGGTCACGGACGATATTGCCACAGGCGTTTGGAGACCTGTGAATGATTTTTTCTTTAATTTAAACGTCTCAACGATTGCGCTGGATCCATCCGATGTTACAGGTCAAACTTTGTATTTTGGAACGGGTGAAGACTATCGGATTCCCAATACCCAACAAGCAAGTCGCACCTCCGATTATAACAGAGGTTATGGAATTTGGCGTTCCACAGACGGGGGAGAGACTTGGAATCACTTAACCAATACAGCAGATGCGACCTCTTTAAACGTTTTTTACACGGTTCGAAAAATTGTTGTAAACAATCAAGGCGATGTTTTTGCCAGCACTCGAAATGGTATTTACAAAAAACCATATAACCAAACCGTATGGCTTTGGTCACTAACAGAGGAGGTGCAAGCGAATGATTTGAAAATGGGAGCCGATGGAACTATTTATGCAACGGTTGGAATGGTTTTAACAGCAGGAAGGATTTACAAACTCCGACCAGGGCGTACCACATGGGAATTATTAAACATTGTGTCCACTCCAAGCACCTTTAGACGAATCGAATTAGCTTGTTCGCCCAACAATGAAAATGTAATTTATATGATAGCGCATAATGCAACTGCGAATCAAGCGAGTATCTATAAATCATCCGATAAAGGAGATACGTGGAATCTCATTCCTTTAACAGGAGTTAATTTGGAGCATTTTAGCCAACCTGCTTATGCACTGAGTATAGCGGTAAATCCGAATGATTCCAAACAAATCTATATTGGCGGCGATATACTTTATAGATGTTCCAATACGGAATTACCAATACAATGGATTCCAATTAATAGTAGTCGTATCTCAGATGTTAATTATGTACATCCCGATGTGCACCAAATTGTTTTCCAAAATAGGTCCAGTTCCATCGCTTATATTGCAACAGACGGAGGCATTTTTAGGTCTGATAATATTAATTCACTAAACCCGACCCCGACCTTTGAGAATCGAAATAACAATCTGCGCATCACCCAAAGTTACAGTGTAAGTGCGTCTGCTGCAACAGCCCCTTTGCGCATTCTGACAGGAACGCAAGATAATGGGACTCAATTACTTACAAAACATTATCTATCCAATTCAACAATGAAGTCAGGATCCGACGGCGGATATTGTTTTGTAGCTCCGAACAATCATTTAAACCAAGTCAGTTCTATGATAGAAGGAAAATATAACATTTATAGATCCAATGGAATCAATAATTTGAGAACTAATGGTATTACAAATTCAACCCAAGCAAGGGGATCTGAACTTGTGAATGCTACCGACTGGGCGGTATTACCTGATGGTACTGTAAACATCTCTATAAAGAGAGTGTAGTAGGTCAAGAGAACCGTTTTTTTAGGTGGAACAATGTATTTGGTAATATTAATACTGTAAACGTAACCTCTTTCGACAATGACTCTGCTTTTTTAGGGGACGGAGGCCTTTTGTACCGTATCAATTTTATCAAAGTTTCGCCGAATAGCCCGAATACCGTTTACATTGCCCTGTCCAGTAGAAGTGGAGGGTATTCTCGTCTGATTCGGATGACAGAAGCCAATAGTGCAACTCCACAATTCACCAATATCATGGGCGATTTGGAAACAACAGGATACATCTCATCTATTGCAATTAAAAAAGCAGTGGGGGAACCGAAGATAGTGAAATGGTTTTAACGTTTTCGAATTACGGCATCAAAAGCATTTGGCGTACAACCAATGCTAATGACCCAGATACTGCCGCAGTAAGATGGCACGAACTGGACATTAGCTATCAATCTCCAGATGATGGACGATTACCCGATATGCCAATTCGTTATGCAATATTTCCACCAGAATCACCCACTCGAAACCCATATGGCTATAAATTGTTGATTGCAACGGAAACTGGGGTTTGGGCAACCAAAAATTTTGAGGATGTCAATACCAAATGGTATCCCATCAATGACAACAAATTGCCCAATGTTCGGACTCAAATGTTGAACTATAGAGAATCCGATGGAATGCTTTTCGTGGCAACTCTGGGGCGTGGCGTATGGAGTAGCCGAATGTTTTGTGATGTGGATTTTGGAGTCCGTATCACCCCAACATATCATACAAGAAATGGAAGGAGATGGGGGACACCCACAGAATGCACCCTTCATTTTTGGGATTTATCTACAAACCCACAAACAAACCGAACTTGGGATTTAGAAGATGATGGCTCCATTGAAGGTTCTTGGGCAGACCGTTCGCAGCCCTATTGCGGAGAACAAAAAATCCGAATGACGATGAATGGTGTCAGCATTGTCAAACACTTACAAGATGTCCTTATCATACCCGATAATTGTCCTGCTTGTTCTACAATTGCTATTGAAATTGAGCCCGATTTGGGTGGTGGATTCTACTTAAATAAGAAAAGTGGAGCCGAAAAAGGTGATAATCAAGTGCAATGTTTCCCCAATCCAAACAATGGTACTTTTAATATAAGTATTCAAAATCGTTATGGAACGATTGAAACCATTGAAATTTATAATGTTACAGGCAAATGTATTCAAACCGTGCGATCTGCAACTCAAGAGGTAAATATAGAGCAAGAACCCGCAGGCATCTACCTCTGTCGAGTCCAAACTCACACAGGAGAAGTGCTCACAGGTAAAATTATAAAACAATAAGTCAATTTTCTTTCTGTCGAATGCTCCGTTTCCATGAAACGGGGCATTTTTACGTTTAGAAATCTATTGTTCCCATAACAAAGACCCCAAGCTATCGTTTTCACGCCGTTTTCTGCAAAATAATCTGCTCCATCTCAACCAGCGTGAGTCATTTGCCCTGTTTCACGCGGTTTTCTGCATGAAAATCTTATCAATTTCGACCAAAGTGAGTGTTTTACCTTGTTTTAAAATATAGGCATTCACCTATTCATTCCAATAGTTGCGTACAATCTCGCCTCAATTCTTCAAAAACGAATTATTTCATCAATCGCTCCTGCAAAATCGTTCCAAATTTTCGTAAAATCGCAATAATTTTCAACAACTGTTCTCGATTCAACGAATTGTAAATCTCCGATACACAATATGCTTTACCAATCATGGTCACGAATCGCCAATTCCCGCCCATAATTTCGACCCCATAAAGGGGGTATTGGTTGTTATTTTTAACTTGGGCAATTAAAAACGCTTCTAAAAGTTGCGCCATCGAATCGCCTGATGGATTTTTATACGGTTTGTACTCTTGGAAATGAAAAAAAGGCGTTCTGAAATAATCCAAAGTCCCTTTCGCTAACATAAAATCCGATTTCACCGTCAATTTAATATTTTCGACTATACCCGAAATCGTTTTATCGAAATAACTCATCACTTGGTCACTGTCTTCTAACAAGCCCAAGTCCAATATTGGACTAATAAATTTCATTTTTAAATCCTCTTCCTGCCAACCCGAAAGATATTTCTTAATTTTTAGAAGTGCTTTTTCAAAAATATATTGTTCAGGAACGTTCAAAACAGGCGGAGATACATTAAGCCATTCCTCCATCTCGGGAGTAAGATAAGTGATAATGCGCGTCAAATTGAAAGCATCCATTAATTCCCCTTCGCTCCATTCTTTTTTAGTTCGTTCGCTATTTTGAGGCTTCGGAGGTTGAGCAGCCTTATCCTTTTTAACTTTAGCCATAAATTGATTTTTTGATGTAAATCTAAATCCTTTTTTTGAAAATCGCTCCAAAGATACGTATTTTAACGCAAAAAGAGCTTAAATTAAAAGACGAAAGCCTCGAAGTAAGTAGTTACGACAACACCATTTGGAAGGTTTCAAACCTTCCAAATGGTGTATCTAATTGATTATCAATTATTTAGATAAAAAAATTTGTCGCTTCTTTTCCATCACCTACTTAATGAAACTTTAAGGCTGGTCGTTCTATTGTGTCGGCAGCGACTGACGCTCCCACGTTCGCGGGACGCAGTAACAGTAGCGCAAGCAGGCTGAACGGCTCTGTTCGGAATGGTTATTATTTCAAAGTCAATCGCTCAACAAGCGATAAAAGCGTTTTCTTCTCCTCTCGCAAAACAGCGATTTCATCTTTTAAGACTTGAATTGTTAACTCAAATGTTTCTTTTTGATATTCATAAAAATTATAAGCGACTTTTTGATTTTGAGAAATATGAAAATTAGGGGATTCTGACCCAATAATATCCCAAATCGGTGCTTCCAAAATCGTTGATAATTTTTCTGCTTTTTCAACAGATAGTTTTATTTGTCCATTTTCCAAACGCGAATAAGCATTTTGAGAAACACCCAATTTCTCTGCAACATAATCTTGAGTATAGTTTTTTTGCTCTCGCAACTGCTTTATTTTCAATCCATTCATATATTATCTCTTTTTCGGATAAATAATAATTTTTTATGCTAAATTATAGCTTTTTCGGCTCAAAGATATAATTTTTTAGGAATAACTTTGTATTTATAAATAAATAATTTATTAAAATATTTATAAAATATATTTAAATTAATTAAAGAATAATAGTTATGAGCATATCATAACGGGGAAAAATCCTGAAAATCCCTGCGAATTTGCGAAATGAGTAAGGTGGGTTTGCTGAAAACAATAGAGTAAGCAAAATGTATATTATGCCAAACATCGTGTGTCCGTATTGTAAAAAATATGATTTGTGCAGCATAGTCAAATCAGGTAATATTTCACAAGTCTACAAGTGCTATACTTGTGAAAATGAATTTGAAGGTGCTAATCCCACTTGGAAAACTGTTAAAGAGGTAAGTGGTGTTGTATTAGGATTAGTAGCTGGTGCAGTAACTATTTTGGGTGGTAGTGGTAGTTCAGGTGGAGGAAATTCGCAAACATGATTTACGAGTAGCTGATTTAATTTTCTTGAAAGCATCCAATTTAGATCTGCGCTCAAAAACGGGTTCCATTTTACCTCTAAAAAATTTAAATTCGAGTTATGAAACCACATAACGGGGAAAAACCTGAAAATCCCTGCAAATTTGCGAAATAAGTAGGGCGGATTTGCTGAAAACGATAGAGTAAGCAAAATATGTATTATGCCAAACATGGTTTGCCCATATTGCAAAAAATATCATTATTGCAGTGTTGCAAAGTCAGGAAATCTTTCGCAAGTGTACAAATGTTATGCTTGTAATGGTGAATTTGAAGCTGATAAGCCTGACTGGAAAACAACTAAAGAAGTATTAGGCAGTGCTGG
>JBEEMZ010000318.1:0-8640 GCA_041192405.1 Bacteroidota bacterium
TGTGGCTCGAATGCTTAACCCCATACTGCCCGAAACTTCTTTAAAAATAAAAGAACTCATAAAGCGAAACAAAACTCCAGAAAAACCTCTGTTTGCAAGAAAAGATTAATGAAATATGTAGACATACATTGTCATCTTGATTTTAAGGATTATGACCCTGATAGGGAGGAAGTTTTGGCACGGATGAAAGAAAAGGAGATTTAATTTCACGTATGACGAGCGATGTTCAAGAAATTGAATATGGTATTATGAATTCATTAGAGGCGGCATTCCGTGAACCGTTAAACATAATTATTTTTCTTGTTACGATGTTTACGATGAGTGTTCATCTTACAGTTATCGTTTTAATTTTATTACCGATAGCTGCATTGTTAATTGGAAGTGTTGGAAAAAAGCCCGGGAGTAACGGTTGATAAAGATGGTAAAGTATTCATGGGTGTGGACGACCAGAAAACACGTATGGAATGGCTTAGTCAAATTTCAACTGAATTTGGAGTGAGTTTTTCTCAAGAAGCGAAAGAAGCCTTCAGATTGACCGATTTATTTGGGGTGTCTGTGGAGCAAATGAATGGCTTTTTGAGTCTGCCGAATGACAAACGGGAAGCTTTTCAACAGACGGGTATCCCTGTTGATTCTGCTAATGGTCGTTGCCAATTGGAAGATTTGATTTTTTATGCGCGTCGTAGCGGTCAGATGATTCAAACCGAACCGTTCCGTATCGTTATCAAATCGGATAAAGACAGCAATTTTAAAGTTGTTGACAAGGTTATTAAAATCTTGCAAAATACGAAAAATAAAGTCAACAAGTTCAACTTGATTACCTCTGCGAAAAACGCGCCAGAAGGAGCAGGTGGCAATAGTGGTGCGCATTAAGATTGTTAACGATTTGTTAATAACACGAATTGCACACACCCTTTTTACAACCGTTTGCATCAATGGATTTGTGAATTATTTCGGAGTAATTTGTTAACCTTTTAAAAAGTTTCGAAGCCATGGCTGAAATGAACGTCCCCGAAGGCAAGGGGAAAAAGAAAGGCGGGCAGCGATCGAAAAAACAGTCAACTCGTGTAGATTTGACTGCAATGGTGGACTTGGGTTTCTTGTTGATTACATTTTTCATGTTGGCAACAACTTTCAACAAGCCCAAAACAATGGAGATTAATATGCCCGATAAGGCGAAAGATGTTAAAGAACAACCGCCTTTAAAAGCCTCCAAAAGTTTGTCTGTCCTACTCGGTGAACGCGATAAAGTTTATACGTATCAAGACCCTGACAAACCTGTAGTGGATTCTACTGATTTTTCAAAAGAAGGCATTCGTGCCACGATTTTGAGAAGACAGCAAGAAGTGCAGGCTCAATGGGGCAATAAAGATGAGTTAGTAGTGTTAATTAAGTCCATGCCGAAAGCCAGATATAAGAATTTGGTGGACATTTTGGATGAAATGGCGATTACAGGTACCAAACGTTATGCAATTGTCGAAATTGACAACAATGACAGAGGTATCATGAGAGCTGCTGGCGCGTCTGAATAGTAATGATTTTTTTAAACAACAAGTAATCTTTTCCAGAATATGGATGCGTTAGATTATAACAAAATGGACCTCACCGACATTCTATTTCAAAATAGAAATAAGTCGTATGGTGCATATCTGTTGCGCAGGCTGTATGATGGTCACGTGTTGAAAGCGGGTTTAATATCGGTGTTGTTATTTGTATTGTGTTTTTTAATTCCGAAACTTTTGGAAAAGTTGCCAAAAGCAGTGGAAAAAGTGAACATGACGGAAGTAAATTTGGAGCCACCTCCACCGCTTGACAAAGCGGCACCGCCACCACCGCCACCGCCGCCGCCACCACCACCGCCGCCGCCAGTTGTACCAACTATCAAGTTTTTACCACCCGTGGTTAAAAAAGATAAGGATGTACCCAAAGAGGATCCACCTCCGAAGCAAGAAGAGATGAAAGAAATTAAAATCTCGACGGAAACGAAGGATGGTGACAAAAATGCGAAGGAAGAAGTGAAAGAAGCACCAAAAGCGGTTGCTCCACCACCTCCACCGCCGCCGCCTGAGCCTAAAAAAGAAGAACCGAAAGTTGAAACGGTGTTTACCATTGTAGAACAAATGCCAGAATTTGCCACAGGGCAAGCAGCGATGTTCAAATACTTGAGCGAGAATATCAAATATCCTGCGGTAGCGCGGGAGAATGCGATTGAAGGCACGGTATATCTTGGTTTCATCGTGGACGCAGATGGCAACATCACAAACGTTACCGTTAAACGCGGTGTGAGTGGAGGTTGTACGGAAGAAGCGGTTCGAGTTGTAAGTGGTATGCCGAAATGGAAACCAGGTAAACAACAAGGTCGGGCTGTGAAAGTGAACTTTACATTGCCTGTTAAATTTAAATTGGATTAATTTCCGCAATATAAAAAAGTGCTGTGCCGTGAGGTGCAGCACTTTTTTCGTTTTGGGGACGGTTTTATTTGTATTATTGATATTCGATAAATAAAAATGTGCTATTTGCAATATTTAAACTACTGAGTTGTTAAAGTTGTAATATGTTTTTTCCCCGCAGATTTCGCAGAAAAAGAGTCCAAAAGAAAATCTGCGAGAATCTGCGGAAAAAATAGATTGATAGTCAATTATTTACATATTAAATCTTTAACAACTCAGTAGTGTAAATATAAATCAACCGTTTAAAAATAGATGATTTAACTATATCAACGCGCCATCATTCGATAAGTGACATTTTAAAGTGTGTTTTTTTTGAAAATAAAAATGTTACGGTTCTGCAAAGGCGCACCTTGCAGAACCGTATCATCTTATAAAATCTTGATAATCAATATTTTATAATTCCAATGCCTTTTGCACTTCCAATTTCAGAGGCGACAAATGCTGCTCAACAATTTTCCAAATCACTTGATCTTCTACATGGTCGTATGCGTGAATTAAACGATTCCGCACCGCGATGATTTGGGGCATATTACTCAAAACCACTTCGGTTTCTTGCTTTTTAAAATGCGTCACGGCTTCGCCAATAATTGCAACTTGTCGTTCAATCGCGCTTTTGGTTTTCAAATCGGCTCGGTAAGCGTTAAAAGTATCAACGCCTTCTGAAAAGAGTTCAATCAATTCAATGGCATTAAGGATGTCATAGAGATATTTTTGGGCTTTTTCGGTCATAAATTAATTGTTTAGTGCGTTCGACGACGCGTTTGAAAATGATATTTTTAATGGGTTGATCACTGAGTAAATCCACTTTTCGTTCAAAAAGCGTTTCCAAGTCAATGCCTAAATTAATTAAAGCACCTCCATATTCTGTCGGCGGCATCGGTTGCAATTCGACGATTAAATCAATATCGCTCGTCAACGGATTGAAGCGTTCGGTAATCACCGACCCAAAAACATACAACTTTTCAACAAAACATACAACTTTTCAACCCGATAGTGCTCACACAATTGGATTAATTGCGCGTACCGCGCTCCGATAATCGGTATTTTAGGAATATTAATTGCCGTCATGGTTCAAATTTTAGTACAAATATAAGGCACTTTTTAGAAATACAAAATTTTATCTGAAAGGATTCCTAAAATGAAACGGTTCTGCAAAGTTGCCTTTTGCAGAACCATTTTGTTTTATAAATCATTATTCGAGTTTTTGAGACTATTTTTTTGGTGCTGCAAGCGATACCTTGCAGCACCAAAAAATAGTCTCCTTTTTGCAAAAAAAATCATTTAAAAAAAAATGGCTCTCTTTGGTGTTTTTTTCTTTTTCAAATTGTATCATAATATTCCACAATCCGAAATCCACATTCCAAAATTTTTGCGTACCTTTGCACCTTAATAAAGCATTCAATACACAATGCTTTCATTATCAATAGGTTCTAAATACATCTTTTTATCATCTAATTTCGATACTCATGCTGACGGTCAGTAATTTGGCATTACAATTCGGCAAACGCATCTTGTTTGAAGACGTAAACCTTAAATTCACAAAGGGAAATTGTTACGGCGTTATCGGTGCAAATGGCGCGGGCAAATCCACTTTTTTAAAAATCTTGGCGGGCGATTTGGATTCCACTCGCGGACATCTCACGATTGACCCAGGCAATCGAATGGCGGTTTTGAAACAAAATCACTTTGCATTCGATGATTGTGACGTTTTGTCAACGGTCATTATGGGTCATAAGGAACTTTATGACATCATGACCGAGAAAAATGCCATTTACGATAATCCCGACGCGACCGAAGCGGACGCAATGCGTGCTGCCGACCTCGAAGGCACGTTCGCCGAAATGAACGGCTGGATGGCGGAAAGTGATGCGGGCGAATTGCTTGGAAATCTTGGTATTCCAGAAAGTATGCATGCGTTGAACATGAAATCGCTCACAGGTGGACAAAAAGTGAAGGTTTTATTGGCGCAAGCGTTGTTTGGCAATCCTGATATTTTGTTATTGGATGAGCCGACGAATGATTTGGACGCGGAAACTGCAAACTGGTTGAGTAATTTTTTGGCAGATTATGAAAATATTGTGATTGTGGTTTCGCATGACCGACACTTTTTAGATATGGTTTGTACGCATATTGTGGATGTGGATTTTCAAAAAATCCGTATGTATTCTGGGAATTATACGTTTTGGTACGAGTCAAGTCAATTGATGTCGAAGCAAATGGCGGATAAAAATAAGAAAACAGAGACCAAACGGGCTGAATTAATGGAATTTATCAACCGATTCAGTGCCAATGCGTCCAAAGCGAAACAAGCAACCAGTCGTAAAAAGGCATTAGAAAAGTTGAATTTAGATGAATTGCGCCCTTCTACGCGCAAATATCCATTCATCAACTTCAAACCCGACCGTGAACCAGGAAATGAGATTTTCAAATGCACGAATTTGGCGAAAAAAGGGTTGGATGGCAAATTATTGTTCTCAAAAATCTCTTTTTCGTTCAATAAAGCAGAGAAAATTGTCATTATCAGTCGAAATGCAACCGCAGTGACGGCTTTTTTCAACGTGATTTCAGGTGAATTGAAACAAGATGTTGGAAGTTATGAATATGGTCAAACCATTACAAAGGCTTATATGCCGAATGACAATTCAAAATTCTTTCAAGGCACGCAAGACCAAGATTTAGTTTCGTGGTTGCGCCAGTTCTCCAAAGAAAAAGATGAATCGTTTATTCGCGGCTTTTTGGGACGGATGTTATTTTCGGGTGAGGAAGTATTTAAAAAATCAAGTGTGTTGTCGGGCGGCGAAAAAGTACGTTGTATGTTGTCCAAAACCATGCTCGGTAGCCCGAATTTCTTGATTTTGGACGAGCCAACCAATCACTTGGATTTGGAATCTATTACAGCTTTGAATAATGCGATGACTGAATTTAAAGGTAATTTGATTTTCACCTCGCATGACTACACCATTATGAATACGGTTGCGAATCGCATCATTGAAATTACGCCGAATGGCATTATTGACCAATTGATGACATTTGACGAATATATTAAAAGTGAACGCATTAAGCAATTGCGTGATGCGATATATGGGAGTTTGAAACCTGCTTAGGATTCATGCCCACATTTCGGAATGCCGCATTTTTAGAACAAAAGTTACCAAAGGAATGTGTTCCTTTGGTAACTTTTGTTCTAAAAATGCAACTGCATTCAATTAACCTTTTCGCGTTGTCGGAATTAAAGGTTTTTTGCATTTAGGGCATTGACCAGAAGTGCGATAGGCGGTTCCATGACATGGTGCGGAGCAAACATATAGGACTGGCGAATATTCCTTTTCGAGGGTCACCATAAATTGATTCCATTCGTCTCTTTGAGCAAAAAATACGCTGGTGCTGCAAGCTATCAGGACGATAACCCAACTTGATTTTTTCATAACCTGTTGAATTCTAATTGTTTAAAAATTATTTTATTTGGTTGTTAAAAATAAATTCATTTTTTTTTGCATGTACAAATGCAGATTGAAATGCGAAGTTCGTAATAAAATAAGCGCGTAAGTCATTTAACTTTGTTTTAATTTATCATTGTAATTTATTGATTCTAAAATTTTATAACAGGGTTTTTACGAAGCAGCCGTGCTTGTTCAAAAAATGGAGGGCATCTTAAAATGCCCTCTCTGATAGTTTGGTTTGATGGAGTTTAAATTATAATCATTTGGTTTTCAATCTTTTATCAATGTTTGGAGTGGTTGATGCGGCAAAGTTAATCTGAAATAAATGCTGATATGCGACAATGTGCGACAAAGCCTTTTATCGAGCTATTTTTTTTTGTATATCGTTTGTTGAAATATTTAACGCTTCACAAATCCGAAAGAGGTGTCCGACGGTCAGTAAATGACGCGGTAATTCCAACTTTGCTTCTTTGATACGGCGTTCCAACGTCCGTTTGTGGATGCCGATCACGTCGGCGATTTCTTGTCGCGTAAATATATTTTTCATGGTTTGGTAGATTGCTTTCCTTGTTAAGACGATACAAAGATAGGAGCAATCGCTTCAACGCGCTGTACAAAGTCCATGAATGACCGTTTAAAGGGTATGAACGACGGTTTTCGAGTCCTTTTCAACATCTAACCGTTCTTTTTGCTATTTCAAATGACAAGATTTTCAAACTTCCCATATAAAATAGTTTAAAATATACATTTTTAAAGTATTTATAATAAAAATAATGTATATTTGCTACAAATATTTTGCACAATGAAAAAAATCCTTTTTTTATTGCCTTTATTGGCAATCTTGCTCTACGAATGCCGACACGAACCCGTAGAAAAAACGCCGACAGGTGCCATAACGCTCGAATCCTCGCCACAACGCACAGGCAATGCTGCAACGGGTTATCAATACATTACAGAAGGTGGTTATATGAATAGTGGCATTCCGTTTGGCACGTATCAATTGGTTTTTGGCAACAATAATCCCAATGATTTGGGTCGAACAGGTGATAATCGCGGTGTTTTCTACGAATACACGGTGAGTACTGCCCCAAATGGCGTAAAAGTAGTGTCTCAAAACTGTCTTTCTTGCCACACTACCAAGCTCAATGGTAAAACGATTGTCGGTTTAGGCAACAATTTGTTGGATAATAGTAATAGTCAAGTGTCAACATTGAACACGTTGGAATTGGCGATTCGGTTTCAATATGGAGCCAATTCGCCTGCATGGGCGGCGTATGAAACGTATGGAAAGGCTTTGCGGGCAGTTGCCCCCGTCACTTCGACGACGACGCTTGGTGCAAATCCTGCTGATAAAGTTTTTGCGGTGCTCGCCGCGCATCGAAAAGCGACCAGTCTCACTTGGCTTGACAATGCACAATATACAGTGCCTGCGATTACGCTCTCGACCGATGTGCCTGCATGGTGGTTGATGAAGAAAAAAGCCACACTCTATTATAATGGTCTTGGGCAAGGCGATTTTGCGCGGTTGATGATGACGGCATCGCTCTTGACGATGCGCGATAGTACCGAAGCGGCTGCGATTGATGCGCAATTTGTAAATGTTTTGGCATGGTTGAAAACGGTGGAGCCGCCTAAATATCCTTATCCAATTGAACCCAATTCGGTTGCGTTGGGCGAAAAAATTTTCAATCAAAATTGCGCTAAATGTCATGGGACGTATGGTGCGAGCCCCACTTATCCGAACTATCTCATTGATATTCAAACGGTTAACACCGACCGCGCTTTGATGGATGCCTACAAAACCAATCCAGAATATGCCAATTGGTTTAATCAAAGTTGGTTTGGGCAAGGCGCGTATGCGGCGCGATTGCGTCCGCAAACGGGGTATATTGCACCGCCTTTGGATGGCGTTTGGGCAACTGCGCCCTATTTGCACAATGGTTCAGTGCCGACTTTGGACGATTTATTGAATAGCCGTCAACGCCCTGCGATTTGGCGATATACGCAGGTGGATAATTCGGATTATGATGCAGCGAAATTGGGTTGGAAATATACTACGCCGTCGAGTAAATCGGATAATCAGACTTATGATACAGGTTTGTATGGCAATAGCAATGGTGGGCATCCTTTTGGCGACCCGCTTTCGGCAACGGAACGTAAAGCATTATTGGAATATTTGAAAATGCTGTAATGCTTTTTGTGGAATGAATGAATTGGGTTGATGTCCGTCAACCCAATTCATATAATTCACCTATTTGCCTTAATTTTTAATAATCTTTTGAATAAACGGATTTCCACCCACATCGCGCCCCCGCACCACATAAAAACCTTGTGGCAACGATTGTACATTCAATTGATTTTCAATGGATTGCAAAAGGAAACGCCCTGTGCCATCCACGATTTCGTAATAAATTGCCCCTTCAACCGTCAAGACATCCTTCACGAAAGTAGGTTTCACGCGCACCGTCGAACGTACATCGCTTTCGACGGAAACCACTTTGGAATACTCGAATTTGCCATCCGTATCTACTTGCTTCAACCGATAATACGCGGTTCGTTGAACGGTTGCATCCATATAAGTGTATTGTTGACTCATATTGGTTGTACCTGCGCCTTTGTTCCATGGATTACAGGCGTTCACCAGCCTTTCAATTTTTTGTGCAGGAATGACAAATCCATAGCCATCGCGATGCAGGATGATCGTTCCGTCTATCAGGTTCCTGCTCTTTGCTTCAAACCGGTTGCTTTTG
>JBEEMZ010000319.1:0-5302 GCA_041192405.1 Bacteroidota bacterium
ATAAAACTAAAAATGCTTGATTTTTGATAAAAAATCAAGCATTTTTAGTTTTGAGTACCTCAAAAAACTAATTTGAATTCACTTTCAAAACAGGTTTCGCAAACACGCGCTGCCCCGTCGCATCATGCAAAACGCCCCAATACATGCCATTAGGCAACGAATTGACTGGAATTTGAATGGTTTGATGACCCACACTTTCAATATTTTGTTTCAACAAAACGTTGCCTGTAACATCATTCAAAGTCAAAACAAATTGTCCCGCAGTTTCCAAATCCAAATAAAATACCGATGAAGTAGGGTTTGGATACAATTTTATTTTGTAATCATTTGAAATAGCGTTCTCAACGGGCGAAACCAAATGATATTTATACTGAATTTGAGCCGCAGAATCCCCATAAGGTTTCAACGTCACCACTGCAATAGGCTCTTTCGCAGTATTGCTCCAAAAGTGATAACTAATGGTTGTATCCCGACTTGGGTTTCCTTGTGGCGTGTTGAAAAGTACCGTCGTAATATCCAACCAAACACGTAAAGCATTGATTTTCATTTCAATACGTGTTTCATCAATCGTAAAGCGTCGCTCGCGCAATACATCATACGTACCGCCCGGAATTTTCAAAGTACCCCAAGCATCTACTTTATCAGAACGAATTGTTGCAAAATCAATCCGCAGTGAATCAGGTCGGATAGGCAATAAATTCAATAACGAATCGGGCAAAATATTCGCTGCGAAAGGCAATAAAAAGGCATAACGCAAATTATTATTGCCTGTGTTGTAAATCAATGGAGCGCGCCTTTCGGGCACAGCAGGTGTAAAAGTTGGATTCAAAGCCAAATTGAGTCCTTGCATTGCCACGCCTTTGTAACCCATGAGTTCAAAACGCGTCAATGTTTTGTTATAAGCTGCTGTTTGCGTTTGCCCTACGCCTTGTTTTGTAACCAAATCAACGCCTGGAAATGCTCTTTGCATGGCAGTATCTGTCGCAGCATCAAGAAATTTTTGAACATTGATAATTGGCGTACTGCGCAAGGCGGTGTAATCCCAAATTTGCTGCGTCGTGCTTGCGGGAGTCATTACAATCCGAGCTGTGGTTTGAGCCGTTGCAGTAACGGTGCGCAAAGAATCTCCTGCATTTGGGAAATAAGTTGCCGCCGTCAAGGTGATTTGCCCCATGCACCAAGTCGGCAATATGCTAATTAAACTGAATAAGTAAAATGATTTCATAGCAAAATTAATAATTTATATTTCAATCTAAATTGCAAACACATAGGAACATAGAGAACATAGCATTTTATAAAAGCTTGATTCATAATGGTTTATAAAAAACGGTGTGTATTAGGTCGCTATACATTTGCAAAAATACTATTTTTTAATTGTCAACATCCTTAATGTAGCCATTTCGCGCAAAGTTTCTTTTGCCTCCCGCGCAGGAATGCCAAAATAGGTTTTACCACCTTCAAGGCTTTTAGCAACACCCGATTTTGCTAAAACAATTGCCCCTTTTCCTATCGTTACATTCTGCGCAACGCCCACTTGACCATATAAAATTACGTCATCCTCAATTTTCACTTTACCCGCAACACCTACTTGTGCCGCGAGAAGGCAATTTTTACCCACTACAACCCCGTGTCCAATATGCACTTGGCAATCCAATTTAGTTCCTGCACCAATAATCGTATCGCCCGAAACACCTTTATTAACAGTGCAACCTGCGCCAATATCGGTATTCGCTTCTAAAATCACTCGACCGCCCGAACGCCACTTCTCATACCGTTTTTCAACCGTCGGCGGATGTTTTTTGTAATAAAACGCATCGGTTCCGATGATTGCGCCCGCGCCCA
This sequence comes from Bacteroidota bacterium, assembly GCA_041192405.1. GTDB lineage: Bacteria > Bacteroidota > Bacteroidia > Chitinophagales > Saprospiraceae > JAAFJT01. The sequence continues at coordinate 1,843 of JBEEMZ010000319.1, forward strand.
CAATGACATTTTTGCCAATAATCGTGTAATCGTCAATAAAAGCATTGGCGCGAATGTACGTGCCCGCATCAATTTTGACGTGATTGCCAATCACAACACCAGGTTCAAGGATGACCGAAGGATGTATCAGAGCCGATGCACTAATACCCTGATTCGTTGCATTCAAAGGTTCAAAAGGGCGGTATTTTTGCACCAACCGATTATAGGCATCAAAGGGTTTTGGATGACATAACACTACTTTTCCGTCTGGAACCGTTACTTTTTCGTTCAATAAGATGAAAGTAGCGGCGGATTGAAGGGATTTATCAAAATATTTCGGCGCGTCGCAAAATATCAAATCGCCTTTTTCTGCCTTATGTATCTCATTGATTCCGAATACAAAAAGCATTTCATCGCCGCCGATAATGGTTGCACCTATATTTTCAGCAAGCAGGCGGACAGGAATTGGGAAAGATAACTTCATTCGTTGATTTTTTTGAACCGCAAAGTAACGCATAAATCAGACACAAATGATACGAATTTTCACGAATGATTCGCATAAATTCGTATCATTTGTGTCTGATTCAGAAGTGTTGATGTAATGGTTTTTGAAAAATGGATTGTTTCAATGCTAACTCAATATCTCGTTTTTTAATGAAAACCAATGGTTTAGATATTTTAAAATATTGAATATCTAATTCATTCGCCCAACAAATGACCGAAGTGGCATGAATACAACTTGAATCATGACAAGATAATTCTTCTATTGAAATGATACCTGCTTCTGTTTCGAGTAAAATACGCACTTGTTTTTCAATCCAAGCGATGGTTTGAAAATTATTGGGGTCGTTTGGATTAATAAATTTTTGCATACGTAAAAATTATTTTAAGTAAGTGATTTTTCAACCTTTGGAAGGTTTGAAACCTTCCAAAGGTTGAAATTTTCCTTAAAGGATTATTCTACACTAACCTCACTTGCTTGTAAGACTTCTTTCGTCGTCCCCGAATGACTCACCAATGCAATAATTTTACAATTATTAGATTTCCAAGTCGCAGGCAATGTCAGACTGAACGCCTTTTCAACAACATTTCCTGCCAAAAGGTTTTCTAAAACATTGCCATCAAAATTTGTAACTATTTTGCGTAGAATGTGCTTGTGTGCATAATCCAATTTTTTGCCCGTTGAAGTCAATTGTACATCCGCAACATTGCTTTCTGTGATTAAAATGGTTAAGCGCAAATCATTTGTTGACACATTTTGTTCTGGATTAACGCGCACTTTTAAATCCAATTCGCGGGTATTTGGATTATAATTTTTGATAAAAAAAAGTTTTAACACTGGATTTTGGCGCAATTCGCTCTCTATCAAACTCGCCCAACTCGATTGCCCCACTTGCAAACCCATTTGACCCGCAAATTTTTTACGATTCACCACAGCCGACGGATAACCTTGGGGTTCTTCAAGATACGTTTGCAATTTTGTACCTGCATCCGTGCGGAAATCATACCGATTTTCGGGATAAGGATTTGCAAAAAAACCTGCATGTATCGAAACAGCCACTACCCTATCAGGATAACGGCTGCGAATATTTTCAATTTCGGCACTGCCATCGGGACAATTCACACAGCGAACGCCTGTGAATTCTTCAATTAAAACTTTGCGTTCGCCGCCGAGCGTCGCACTTAAAGGTGGAATGGTTGGTTCAATTTCGTTACAACCAATATTTAAAGCCGTTAAAAATGCGATAATCCAAATTTTATTTTTCATTATTGTTGAATTTTCAACAAAGATAGAAATAAAGTTTGATATGTGGGTCTGAATTAGGATTGATTTTAGGATTATTGTAATATTTCATCCTCAAAATCAATCCTAATCATCCTTCAAAATCCAAAAATCCTAATTCAAACCGTTCTGCCCATCAATTCCGTTGCCCAATCGCGCATCACCTCTTTTTTACCAAAATTCAACTCCCGAATCTGTTCCAAAGCATCAAAAGCGCGTTCCAGATACAAATTCATCACTTTTTCAGCATCTTGCCGCACACCCAATGCTGTAAAAACGCCTTTCACGGTTTCAATTTTTGCCTTTTCATCAATCACTTCAAGCGGTGCAAGCATCCATCTATCCAATTGTCGGCGTTGTTCACCGTCAGCGCGTTCCAATGCGCGTAATAACAAATATGTTTTTTTATTTTGCGCAATATCACCGCCGACTTTTTTGCCAAAAACCGCAGGATCGCCATAAGTATCCAATATATCGTCTTGAATTTGAAACGCAATGCCAATATTTCTACCAAATTCAGCCATTTGCGCTGCCGCACGCCGACTCGCACCGCCAATCAATGCACCTGCTTGAAATGCAAACGCCACTAAAACAGCTGTTTTATATTCAATCATTTTTAAATATTGAGGAATCGTAACCGATGGATTTGTTTCAAAATCCATATCATATTGTTGCCCTTCGCAAACTTCAATACCCATTTTTGTAAACGAAGCCATTAATTCGTTCACAATAGATTTATTATCGGTTTTCATCAAGTATTGATAAGCGTATAACAGCATCGCATCACCCGAAAGAATGCCCACATTGACATTATATTTGATATGAACCGTCTGTTGACCGCGCCGCAACGGAGCATTATCCATAATATCGTCGTGCAAAAGTGTGAAATTATGAAAAATTTCGACTGCCATTGCCGCAGGTAATGCTTTTTCGGGCGCATTGTCAAATAAATTACAACCTCTCAACGCTAATAACGGTCGAAGGCGTTTGCCACCGACGCTTAGAATGTAATTGACAGGTTCGTACAACGTCGTCGGCGATTGATTAAAAACATTTTGATTTAAATATTGCTGAAAAAGTTGATTCAGCTCTATAAAAGATTTCATATAATCGTTGGCTTGTTTTGTCATCAAAAAAGTTATATTTACAACTAAAAGTTTTAATTATCAGTTACAATGAATTGTAATGCGCCCAACAATTCACTCAAATTGAAAATCGAATAACGATGTGTATCCAATATCAACTCATTTTTGTTTCAATCGCAGAAAACGCCATACTTCTCCCGTTGTTGCAGCACCATAATATTGCGATTGAGGCAACCCTTCTGCTTCATTAAACAATTTTGCACCATATAATTGTGCCGCACATTGCGCAACACCATACCGCAAATCTTGTTCTTTCGCCTCCACAATCGAAATAATCGGTGCAATTAAATCATCAATCATCGTTTTCTGCCGCGAAATCAAAAAATCACATTCGCCATTCAAACCTTGTTTTTCATCTACGTATAAATCACGTCCAGAATAAATCACGATTGTCGAATCATTTGCCAATAATAATTCTGCTAAAATAGGGTTTACTAATCGTTCAGAGCGTTCTTTTTCATTGACATAACCCATTTTCTCCGCAATTTTCAAAGATAAATTGAGATAATCACTGGCAATTACAGGCATTATGTTAGCAAATAAAGGTTGAGTC
>JBEEMZ010000320.1:0-5275 GCA_041192405.1 Bacteroidota bacterium
GTAATTTCCTTCCAAAAAATATCTTCGTTCTTGACAACAACCGCAAAACCACGTAAATTCTTTCGATGAATATATTTTTTGGTCACTAAATATTTTTTTAATTGGACTTCCGCAGCGTCTAACACGTCCTCTACGTCTTGCGGGTCTTTCTTTTTAAGATATTTTAATTCAAACGCAATTTCATACTTCGGCTTATAACCGCGCATCGCTTCCAAATAAATGTCAACATAATGGCGTTCTATTTCGGGTTCCGAATCAATATAATAAAATTCCTGATGATGTAATAAACTGATAAATATGGCTTTAAGCGAACCTTCGTGAAATTGCATCGCATCGCGGTTCGAGTGAATCTTCAAAATGGCTTTCACTTGGTCTAAAAACGGTTGCGGATTGGCTGTTTTCGCTAATTCCCGAATCGCATCGTTGATTGGATTATTATCAATGGGCAACTCTTCATTATTGGTCAGTAACGCCACAAAATATTGTGCATATAATTTTTCAATCAAGTAATTCGGATATTTAAACACGTAACTGCTCAAATCGCGCTCCACCATAGTTAAAAAACCCATATAAAACAGCATACTCACGGCATCCGACGTATTAAACCCTCGTTCCAAGCTGAAAACATCGGTCAATTCTGCTGTAATCGTTTTTTCGTTGATTAACTTTTGAAAGGTCGGCAATGTCAACGGATCCCGACGAATTAATTCAAACACTTGGCGGATTTTCTTGTAATCCGAAGCAATATTGGGGTCTAACAACGTTTTCGGATACGCACTAAGTCGCTGATACTGACTGACAAAATACAAAACCATCGTCGAATTGTAAATTTTTTTCTTCACATCGTCACTAAATAGATAACCATTATACCAGTTGCGCAAGTCGGCTAAAACAGAGGACAATACCCCTTTCGGGATCCCTATTTTTCCTAACAACGCTTTCACTTCGGCTTCTTCAAAACCCATCATGCTGTGAAACGGCCATGCCAATGAAATATTGGTACTGATATTGTAACCACTGCCCATGCCATCCAACGTCACAGGTGCGACTCCCGATAGATAAATTCGGGCAATATCGTCTTTTGCCGACGATTTGAGTACTTCATAGAACACACGTACCTCGCCATCTTGACTCACGACGCGTTCAAAAGCACGGCTATGGTAATGCAATAATTGATTGGTAAATTGGTCATATTCGTCAATCATGACATAGATTCGATGGTCTTTAGTCAAATTGCGATCCCCAATCAAGTCAAAAAAACTGATTAAAGCATTCGATGGAATGTCTTCTTGGTCAATAGAGTCGAAATCATTCGGTTTAAAGTAGGCATCATATCGTTTTAAAAAGCGTTTCAAACCTGATTTCACGCGTTTCAAAAACGATTTCATCACGTCCTGCGGCTCTTTGGTATTGATGCCACTGAAGTCAAATTCCAAAACAAAATATTGATTCGCTAATGGAGTCGGTTTCTTGCCCACATACAAATCGCCAAATAACGTTTGAAATTGGTCTTTAAACTCTACGCCGTAATAATGATGTAACATGCTGATAAACAACGATTTACCAAAACGTCGCGGGCGCAAAAACGCGGGATAATGAGTCCCTTTTTCTTCCAAGATTTCAATAAACTGAGTTCGGTCTTGGTAAAAATACCCTTCAGTTCTGATTTCGCCAAAATCGGCTTTGCCATACGCTATTTTTAACATGGTGTTGGATTTGGTGAAAGGATGTGCAAAAATAAGCCTTTTTGCGAAAAGCAACAGCATTTTATTTTCAAAACTAAAAAAGTGATAAATCATTCATTATCAATGATTTATCACTTTTTATTTTTAACTAATTCTGAAATACGCATTCGTGAAAATTCGTAAAATTTGTGTCCAATTGTGCGAATTCTATTTTTTATCGAATCACAACGACTTTTTGAACTGCCCGAATCTGTTGATTTTGAACCCGAATCAAATAATATCCTTGTGATAAATCATTGACATTCAATACAATAGATATTTCACCAATAGGCATATTGCGTTCTAAAACAATTCTACCTGTCGCGTCAGCCACTTGGATTTGCGAAACAGATGGATAACTTTTTTCTAAAATCACTTCCACTTGCTCCCGCGCTAAAGTTGGTTTCACCATGAACGAACCATTACTCAACGTTTCAACACCAACGCGCCCATTCGTCGTAATGACCCAATTGAGCGTATCACAAATGCCATTTTCGTTGCAAATTTTAAAACAAGCCGTGTCAACACCTGTGCGTACACCTTTATAATTGATACATTTTGTAGCATTATCAATCGTAAATGCAACATCTGAACCACTTGATGCAGGACAAATATTTGTAATACTTGCGATTTGAGCACCACCCGCAGGAACACCCAAATTACACTTATTGCGATTTAAGTTATATGAAATGGTATCCGTTTGGTTATATCGAACGCCTTGTGCAGGTTGAGCAGCACCTGCCAAATCTGCCCAAGTTTTCGCAACTTTGATACCACTAACAATACCTGTCGGCATATTCGCTTGATTCCCATAAAACATAATTCGAGCTAATGCAACATCGGTTCCAGACGAAGCCGAAATTAAAGAAGTTGCAGGTTCCGCGCTGGTAATCAAGGGATTTACATATAAACTTGCAACATCATTTGTTGTTCCACCTGCGACGTAATCATATTTCATTACAATCAAATAAGTGGTGTTAAAATCGTAATCGTAATTGGAATACGAAACCGTTCCTGTCCTTTCAATCCCAAAACGGAATTTACTACCCGATTTTTGAGCATAAAGCCGCATGCCAGTCGTGTAAAAATTCGTTCCAGAACCAGCAAAACGCACTAATTGTCCTGCGGTCGTTGTAAGAACCGCATCCGTCAATTTCAAAAGAAAAGCTGCATACACTTTCTCGCCATCATTGAAAGTCAATGAGTTAATCGCGGCGTTAGGAAGCGTTTCATCATTTGAAAGAAAATGACCTGGTGCATCCGTTTGAGCCGTGAAAGAAAGTGCTTTTGTAGTGGTCGCGTAACCTGAATAAGTCATCGCAGCAGTCATAGAGGTCATGCGCGAGCATGAAACGCCCGCACAATCACCGCCACCCGAATAATTAGTGGAAGTGCTATTGCTCCAACCTCGAAAACCATCTAATTTGCGACCCACCGTATCCGCGCTAAAATCGTAAGAAAAAAGAACTTGCGCCATCATAACATGCGTCGCACATAACAATAAACTGAATAGTAAAAGTTTTTTCATTTTTTAAAAATCATTATGGAAAAATTTAGTTGACGAGCAAAATTACTAATTTGACACGAATTAGACGAATTTGCTCGAATAATTCGTGTCAATTCGTCTAATTCGTGTCAAATTAGTAATTTTTTTAAAAAAAGATTGTTAAAAAACTTGCGCGTATTGATTTTTAATGTATCTTTGCGGCGAAATCAAAATGGCTCCGTAGTTCAACGGATAGAATAAAAGTTTCCGGAACTTTAGATATAGGTTCGATTCCTATCGGGGCTACTTACAAAAAGCGTAATCAATTGGTCATCAATTTTTTACGCTTTTTTGGTTTTAAGAAGTCTTTGGCGACGTAGTTCAACGGATAGAATAAGCGTTTCCTAAACGTTTGATTCGGGTTCGATTCCCGACGTTGCTACTTTAAAAATCGTAATTAATTGATAATCAATTAATTACGATTTTTTATTCTCTAAATAAGCACTCGCTTCCAACAAATGCCAAATAAAAACTTGAATAGAAATGCATTGCATTTTGAATAAAAGTGTACTTTTGTGATAGTAAAAAGAAAACGATGCAAAATATCATTTACAATCCTATTCAAAATGAAAAAAACTTACTCAAATGGTCTGTGGCAGATATTGAGCTGAAGGAAGTCCAATCTTTTACGCTTGCAGCTGATAATTCAGCTGATTTTTATCACTTTTTGAACCGTTTTCTGTTCAAATCGGAAAAAATCAAGGCAACTTTGCAGCGCGTTCAAGAAGATTTTGGTGAATTTTCAACGACTTTCTTACATTCGATGGCGATTTTGAAAAAACATTTTGATAGTTGTAAAGCATCGGGTGAATTGCAAGTCGCTTATCAACAATGGAAAAAGTTTTTATCTATTGCTTACGGCTCGTTTGAAGGCTCTGAAAATACTTATTTGATTCATACGTATTTAAGCATTTTTTCTAAAATGAACAAAAATTGACTGACCAAAATTTGAATAAACGATATTTGGTTTTGTACACGGCGAGCGCGAAAGATGCAAATGCTGTAACGGTGGATAGGCAAGATTATGATTTAGATTTTATTGTGGAAAGTAAAACGTATGTGTTTTTTACACATAACTTAGAGGAAGCACATTATTTAACCTGCTTTTTAAACGCAAAAACACCAAATGAACGCATTAAAGATTTTCAATCCACAGGTTTATTTGGAGCGCGGGATGTTCACAAGACCATTTTAGAAATCCCTTTTCCAAAATACGACTCAAAAAAAGATTTACATCAACAATTAGCTACATTAGGGGCGGCGTGTCATGCGATAATGAAAAATTTTATGCAAGAAAAAGTAGATTTGACCAATTATAAGGTGGGTCGAGTTCGGATGCAAGTTGCCATTTATTTGGAAATGCAATTGAAAGCAATAGATGAGATTGTGCAACAATTAATTGTCTAAACATGGATTTATTGGGTTGTAATAAAATCCAACAAATCCATGTTTAGACAAAATATCCTAAAACGATAGAATTGCTAATTCAAACGGTTTTGTCTAATAATTCAAAAAGGCGCGTGATTTGACTTTCAGATAAAGCAACATATTTAGTTTTCTTTTTTTCCAATAATTTGACCCATTGGTTCGATACAAGTTCTTTTTGAATAACCCGATTTGAAATCGCGCAACTGATACCACCGTTCCGAAATGCCTTGAATGAAACGCATGGTTTCGTGGAGCGAAATCAACGGATTTTGAGCAAAAAGGAAATGAACATGGTCTTCTTCTCCGCCTATAGCGGCAACATCACAACCTTGCTCGATGAATCGTTTTTCGATTTCGAGGTAAAAAATTTCGGTCAATTCGGGATAAATCAAAGCATGTTCTGGCGCAATTTGAATGATGCCGTGAATCCAAATTTTAAAGAATGTGTTTCTCATATTTTGCTGTCTTTTTGATGGTAACACGACCTTTAGGTCGTGACATACTGCTTTATTGTCAAATTCATATTATTCACGACCTTCAGGTCGTGTCACTAAAATCGCTCAAATCATAAAAACAC
>JBEEMZ010000321.1:0-6577 GCA_041192405.1 Bacteroidota bacterium
ACTCATTTTATACGTTTCCATCGTGGCATTTGCGAGCAAGGTCGAACCTAATAAATTATAATTATTTTTATCATTATTGGTGACAGGTGCCAACCCTCCATGCGTCCAAAGCGAGCCAATAAACAAATAATTTTTACGAATATCACCTGCTTTCAGCGCGTTGAGGACACTATTATTGATGGAAATCACATTGGCATTCGACTCATTTGATTTAAAAGTCTTACCCGCATACGCATCCGTTGAAGGATCTCCACCCCAAGGTTTCGTGCGTTGCGCATTGCTCGCACTGATTTTAAGCCCTGCACTTGCTGCCATAATATTTGGCATTTTCGCCGTATCCATTTTCATAAACATCGCATTATTGCTGCCATACAGAGCCTTCGGACTGCCAAACGTCCAATTGCCTTTGCTGGAATCCGCAAGCACTTTAATCGTGTCTTTTTTAATATTGAGGTAAGAATAAGCTGCATTCGGTGCATTACCGCGATGTTCAAACGTTGCCCAAACCATTTCAGGATGATTTCGCACACTGCCGACCACATGCATCCCAACGAGTGCTAACTTGACGGTTTTCGCTTGATTCGGTATAGCCGTCCAATAATCAGGCTTGCTCTGGTCGTAAACGGCAACTTGTGCATCCATTGTAATAAAATTTTCTGGATTACAAACCGTACTCGCCTCTACCCACGAAGTTTTGAGTTCCATCGCAAGCGCGATAGAGTCTGGTAATTGTATTTTCTGCGCCTTCGCATAAGCTACCAGAGCTGCTAAATCTGTGGCGGATGTCGGAAAATGTTTTTTATCCACGCCTTTTGCATTGTCCTCCACAGCTTTTTTATAGGTAACGAACACATCATTCACCATCGTAATATAATACACCAAAGAGCCATTTTGAGACATCAAAACTCCAGAAGCATCGTGCCCAGCTTGCCCTTCAGAAGTGCTACTGCCTTTTTTGGCATGGCGCAGTTTGGCGTGCAACAGCAGACCAGAATGAATGCGCTGCAAAGAACCATCACTCAACACCGCGTGGAAAAGGGCGGAATTGAAAACATAGCCTTTTCCATGCGGCGAAGTCAACCACAAAAACATTTGTTCAGACCATTGATGAAAATCGGTATCCGTATTCGCAGGAAACGTAACACTGTTCGCAGGTTTAACGACTCCGTTCGGACGAATCGTATCTGATTTAAACCACTTGCTTATCGTGGTCTCTGTGACGTAAGGCGCGATATCGGTCGGCAATGCCGAATCCGTCACAGGACAAAGTTTGGCTTGTGAAGTGGACACCGCCACTTGAGAACACTGAACGCCTATAATCATCAAGGCAATCAGAATGCTGCTTGATAGTAACCATTTGTTGGAAGTAAAAAAAGAAGGCATCTTCATGATTGGTTTAAAAATTAAAAAAAAAATTATAAAAAATTATATTGTTAAATTGGTTATCGAAAATCGTAGAGACAGGTTCTGACTAATTTCATTTTCGCTAAATCAATCATTATTTTAAGGAGCCTTAAACGAAGGTCAAAATACCAGCGCAAAGGTCTTGGATGTTCCAAATGTTCACTAATCATCATAAAAGTGACCGCAAACATGGCTAAATAATGTCCTTCGGGCAAGAGCATCGGAAATAACATTAATACCCAACCCGCTCCAACGCACCAAACTCCATGCATAATTCCATAAAAAAACACTGCTCGAAACGCAGGGAAGCCAAAGGCAGGAAGATTCCAATGGTTATGCCCTAAATTGAGAAAACGTTGCTTGATTGGGGAACAGTGCCAGATTGCTGCGACAAGACCCACTCCAATAGCGGGTATATAAGATAAAGGAAACCATAAATTCAATCCAAGAATGATTGCAGTCATAAAAATACCCGCAAACATCCAGCTACTTAAATAGCCTAACACAAATAAAAGTGCAAATCTAAAACGGTATCGCTTGAGGCTTTGCAGATAAATAGATTCAATTGGAATAATGAGTTTAGGCAACATCATGGCAATAATCATCACGCCCCAACCCATTAACTGTGAAGTCAATGGATTTAGGTTGAGTAACATTTGAAGGGAGGTTGCTTCGGATACCGTTTCCGAACCACTGCAAAGTGCCAATGTTGGCACTTTACAATGTTCGATAGTCATTATATTGCCCGGATTCATCAAAAGCAACACCCAAACAAGCAGACTTATGCCCATCATCCAAAAAAAAATGGCATTCTGAATATTTTTTGAAAGCTGCATGTTTTTTTAATTCATTTATTGCTTTGAACGATAAACACCAATCCGTTCTATGGTTATTTTACCGCCAACCTGTAATGGACGTTTAGTCTCAATTTGGATGTCAAGATCATTTACATCAAACTTGCCATCCAAATGTAATTTATCAATCAGGTGGGTAATATTAATATTAAATGTGAGTCCTGCACCGCCATGATGTCCGTCTGACACAGATGCTACATTGAGTCCAAAAAGAGAAACTTTTTCGATCAATTCATGATTCACAAAGACCGAAAGAATATTTACTTCAGCAGTACCTTTAACACCTTCCAACTGAAGATAAACCTCATTAGGCAGTTTAGTAGCCGAAGCTCCTAAAAGACTTTTGCCGACCTTGCCCCATGAACTTGTATCCAGTTTAACCTTCGTTTCTGTTTTACCACTGTTCAATTGGAGTGGGCTACCACTTGCACCTACTAATTCAGCATTTGGGTTCACTCGCTTTTTTGTAATTTTAGTTGAGTCTAAATTGGGGTTTAATCTATCTAATCTTAATGTTAAGGCATCTGTTGGAGCAAGTACTTTAGTTTTGGCATCAGAGAATAAAGAAAGATCATCATACGTAAATTGATAAGGAACACCTCCATAATAGATTATATTTGTACTTGTAACATCTTTCGAGATATAATGCCATGTAGTGCCTGCTTTGTCTAAGGGCATAGCGAATGGCTTTCTCGCTTCAAAAGAGGTTAACCATTTAGAATCCGTCGGGTTGTTATTCCCGTGTTGATTCCAAGCAGCCCACATACGGTCAATATTACAATGGTGAAGATAAAAAATAGGGTCAAGGGCAGCCGTCGGAACATGCCCCATGATCCCGTCTTGGGTACCATTGTTAGAACCTATAGCATCATGTCCAAAACCATGAGGGTTATTTTCTATGGCACCATTTATATTATTAGTAGGTCCTCCATATATACTAAATGAAATTTCGCCTTGACATTTATCATTTAAATCCGAAAAGTCATTGCCATATCGCTCTGGTACGAATAAAGGATTTGGTTTGCCCTCTAAGAGCGGTTGTTTAAAAGCAGGCGGAAGCTGATTTTGGTTCTCTTTTACCTTTAAGTAATTCCAATAAGGTAAAGCCCAGTCCGATGGACCACCAAGTTCCTTTGTGATAATATCACGCAGGATATTTTCGATGGCTGCCAAATAGCCTCTATGCCATGGCAGGAAAAACCAGGAGCTATGTGTACACTGCTTCCAAAACATATCAATTTGAGATTTAGGTGGAAGCGGTGCTAATTTATCTTGCGGGAGCGAAGCGATATTTTTCCACCGCAAATAATCCAATCCTGGCTCTCTAGGGAGGGAGATTAAATATTCGTCATGAATCGTTGCGTAGAACCACCAACTTGTAGGGTCACTAATCGGTTTCGACTTCATCACACCCACTGCTTTTGCATACCACAATAGGTTGGTATTATCAAAAGTGCCGCCATTATTCCAGACATTTTTTCTTAAAAAAATCATGATTTAAAACTTAAAAAGTTAAAAATAGAAAGGATACCTACTCTATTGAAGGTTTTTCGGTTGCCACCTTTTGCTTATTTTAGTTTGCAGGAGCTAAGTCCTTGGCTCCTGTAAAAAAAACGTGCTACAAAATTACATACGATTTAATGAATTGTGTTTGCCGATTTGTGCCAATGTGCGACAATTTGTGCCACGCCTTTTTTTTTAAAAAAAGGTTCTTCCGCGTTTTGAGCGCAAAATAAAAGAGCAAATATTCTAAATCGTTGATAATCAACCATTTGGAAAGTTTAAACCTTCCAAACGGTATTGTATCGCTGTATTTGCGCTCAAAACGCGGAAGAACCCCAAAAAAAGACGTGGCACTTGTTTTTGCAAGTGGTTTTATCGTGCGGAACGCTGAGCTTCCAATTGGTATTTACTTTTTTGCAAATCATTGGACAGTGGGATGCCAAGGGCTTCATAAATCTTAATCAGCTGACTTGTGGTCAACAATTGGCGCGAAAACTCTAAGTTTAAGGCTTTAATGCGGCGTGCTAACGTGCGTTTACTGATGCCGATTTCATCCGCTACGTCTTGACGGGTGAATATATTTTTCATACTTTAATTTAAATGATTGGTTGAAAGAATGATTTGGAACACCTTTGGATTTCGGAAGGTGGATTTCGGATTTCGGAATCCATTGATTATCAACGCATTCCGAAATCCACCTTCCGCAATCCCTATTATTGCTTTACAAACTTGCTCACTTCACTGCCTACTTTTAGGAGATACGTGCCGCGTGCTAACGCGGATACATTGATTTGCTGCGTCGTTTTGCCCATCCAAACGGGTTGACCCAGCAAGTTTGTCACGATGCAATCGTCCGATTGTCCGCCTTGCACCGTCAAAACGCCGTCCGATACCAACGTCCGATACACCCGCAAGCCGTCGCCGTTGCTTTCGACGGAAACCACTTTGGAATATTCAAATTTGCCATCCGTATCCACTTGCTTCAAACGGTAATACGTCACCGCACGCACCAGCGCATCGGTGTAGGTGTATTGTTTGAGTTATTAAAAATTATTATCATTTTAGTTTGAAAAAAGACCTTGCTTGAATTCTTATAAATTGTTATCATTTTAGTTTGAAAAAGATTGTTCAAATTGTTTTTTTTTACTTTTTAAGTTACTCCTACAAAGGTAATAACCATTTTAAAAATATCAAAAAATAATTGTATTTTTCAAGAAAAAAATCATAAATAATTTGAACAATCAGCACAATCTTCGTTTTTGCTACGACTTTTAAGGATGATGCAAAGCTAAAAAGGTTCTAAAAAAGATGCAATCGTTATTTCTAACTATAATTTTCTTAAAGTATTGATAATCAATGATTTATATTTTGTCATTTCGCAATTTTTTTTTCTCATTTCCGAAGGAAACACTATCTTTGTGTTTTTAAATTGGACAAAATCATGATAAAACTGCCCTACGCTCGTGCCGATTTCGGCTCAATGATGCGCGACCAATGCTATTACGTTGACCGAACGCCGTTTCTGGAACAATTAGAGACGTATGCACCCGTTTATACCATGTTTTTACGTCCGCGACGGTTTGGGAAATCGTTGTGGATCAGCATTTTAGAACATTATTATGATGTCAATAAAGTCGCCGATTTCCCATTATTATTTGGCGATTTACACGTTGGACGCAATCCAACGCCGTTAGCGAATCAGTATCGGATTTTACGGTTTGACTTCAGCGGCATTGAGACGCAAGATGTCCGTAAAGTGCAGGAAGCCTTTTTAGTGAAAGTCAAAGAAGGATTTATTCACTTCGTCCATCGGTACCCCAATCATTTCGAACCCGATATGGTTTCATGGTTGCGACAGCAAACGTTGGCTTCGACCGTTGCGGTTGAATTTTTCTTAGCGTATCGGCGGCAACCGAATCCGCCCCCGATTTACCTCCTCATTGACGAATACGACCAATTCACCAACGAATTATTATCCTTTCATTTTGCCGATTTTAAAGCGATTGTTGCTCGAAATGGGTATGTGCGCAAATTTTATGAGGTGCTGAAAGAGGCGGCGATGAAAGGGACGATTGCCCGAATCTTTATGACGGGCGTTGCACCCGTGACAGTGGATAGTATGACGAGTGGTTTTAACATTGTAACCGATGTTTCCTTGCGCCCTCGCTTTCACAATTTGATGGGTTTCACCGAACCCGAAGTGACCGATTTGTTGCAGCAAATCCCAATAGAGCTGTCTCAATGTGCTGCAATCTTGACCGATTTGCGGCAATGGTACGATGGTTATCGGTTTAATATGAAGGTATCCACTCATTTGTATAATCCTGAAATGGTGCTCTATTTTGCGGTGTATTATCAGAGCGAAGGGACGTATCCTGAAAAAATGTTAAGCGCGAATGTGGCAACAGATTATAAAAAAATTGCCAATATTTTTCGGATTGCGAATGAGGAAAAATTAATCATCGCGCAATTGAGTCAATTTTTGGAAGGTGGTACGATTAATAGTTATCTCACCGAACGGTTTAATGCGGAATTGGGTTTTACGATTAGTGATATTTGGAGTATGTTGTTTTATTCGGGAATGCTGACGATTCAATCCGTTTTAGGGAATAATTACACGTTTCAACTCCCCAATTATGTCATTAAACAGCTCTATTATGATTATTTCATGGCATTGCAACTCGGCATTTCCTACGGCAATTTGCGGCATGAAATCCGCGAATCGGTTTATCAATTAGTCATGCAAGGGAACATTGAACCGTTTACCAAATATGTGGCGCAAGTCCTCGACAAGGAACATTCGACGCGGGATAATT